>JALYMN010000582.1 GCA_030773675.1 Actinomycetota bacterium | reverse complement strand
GCCGAGGCGAGCCCCGCGCAGCCGGCGTCCGGGGGCGCGGTGCGCGCCGGGCTGTTCGTCGCCGTCGCGCTGGTCGCGCTCCTCGGCGTGCTCGCCGGACGCCGCCGCGGCGCGCTCGGCACCGTCCTGCTCGGGCTGGTCGCGGGTGCCGGGTTCGCCGTGGTCGCCGTGGCCGCGCGGCTGCTGCCGGCGGGGCTCGCGCCCGGTCCGGTGCTGCGCGACCCCGCGCTCGTCGCCCTGTGCCTCGGCGGCGCCCTCGGCTTCCTGCTCTACGCCACCGCCATGCAGCACGGCTCGGTCACCCTGGCCACCGCCAGCCTCGTGCTCACCCAGACCGCCGTCCCGGCCGTCTTCGGCGTGGTGCTGCTCGGCGACCGGGTCCGGCCGCACGCCAGCGCGGTGGCCGTGGGCGGCTTCGTGCTCGCCCTGGCCGGGGCGACGGCGCTGGCCCGGTTCGAGCACGTCGTCCCGCTGCCCAGGGCGGTGCCCCACCCGCGTCCGCCGGCGGACCCCGCGCATCGCGGAGAGCGCTGCGCGTGACGCTGCGCTAGCCGGTCGCCAGCATCGCCGCGGCCGGGTCGACGTCCAGCCCGACCTCGCCGCCGGCCGGCCACCGCCCGGCGGTGGCCGAGGGGACGTCGACGCGGACCACCTCGCCGGCGGCCAGCCGCACCGACAGCCGGGTGACCGGGCCGAGGAAGCTGGGCGGGAGCAGCGTGCCGCGCAGCACCCCGCCGTCCGCTGTGGGACGCAGGTCGCCGGGGCGCACGAGGACGCGCACCGGCGCACCCGCCGGCAGGGCCGACACCGCGGCGGCCGGCAGCCGGGCGCCGTCCGGCAGCAGCACGGCGGCGTCGGCGACCGTCCCGGTGAAGGAGTTCGTGACGCCGATGAACTCGGCGACGAAGGGAGTGGCGGGGCGCTGGTAGACCGCGGCGGGCGTGTCCAGCTGCTCGAGGCGGCCGTGCGACATCACGCCGACCCGGTCGGAGACGGCGAGCGCCTCCTCCTGGTCGTGGGTGACGAACAGCGTGGTGATCGACAGTTCGGTCTGGATCCGCCGGATCTCCTCGCGCAGCTGCACCCGGACCCGGGCATCGAGCGCCGACAGCGGCTCGTCGAGCAGCAGCACCCGGGGCCGGACGGCGAGGGCGCGGGCCAGCGCCACCCGCTGCTGCTGGCCGCCGGAGAGCTGGTGCGGGTACTTGCCCGCCTGCGTGGTCAGGCCGACCAGCTCGAGCAGCTCGTCCGCGCGCCGCCGCTCCTCCGCCCGCCCGGCGCGGCGCAGCCGCAGGCCGAAGCCGACGTTGTCGCGGGCGGGTGAGGTTCGGGAACAGGCTGTAGGCCTGGAAGACCATGCCGGTTTCGCGCCGGTTCGCCGGCAGCGCCGTGACGTCCTGGTCGCCGAGCAGCACCCGCCCCCGGTCGGCGGTCTCCAGCCCGCCGAGGATGCGCAGCGCCGTCGTCTTCCCGCACCCCGACGGGCCGAGCAGCGACACGAACTCGCCCGGCTCGACCCGCAGGTCCAGGCCGGCCAGCGCCGGGACGCCGCCGTACGCGCGGTGCAGGTCGACGAGCGACACGGGCGTGCCGCTCACGCGCCCGCTCCGGACGGGGCCAGCGGCTCCTCCAGGCCGGCGCTGCGGCGCCGGCCGGCGGCGAGCGACAGGACCAGCAGCAGGGCGAACGTGAGCAGCAGCGCGGCGAGCGACACGGCGACCGACAGCGCCGCGTCGCGCTTGCCGATGAGCGTCAGCGCCACCTGCAGCGTCGGGAAGTTGAGCAGCGAGGCGAGGGTGTACTCGCCGAGCACGAGCGCCACGGTGAGCAGCGACGCCGACAGCACGGCGGCCCGCACGTTCGGCAGGACGACGCGCAGCAGCACCGTCGTCCAGCCGGCGCCGAGGCTGCGGGCGGCCTCGGACAGCGTGCGCAGGTCCATGGCGGCGAGCCCGGACTCGACCGCGCGGTAGGCGTAGGGCAGCACGAGGACGACGTACACGAAGGTCAGCGTCAGCGCGGTGTCGCCGAGGAAGAACGTCACCCAGGAGTAGAGGTCGGCGATGCCGACGACGAGCACGATCGCCGGGATGACGAGCGGCAACAGGCAGAGGAACTCCACGGTCCGGCGCAGCCGCGGCAGCCGCAGGTGGACCCACACCATCGTCGGCACGAGCAGGACGAGCATGAGGACGGCGGTGAGCACCGCCAGCTGCAGCGACACCGACAGCGCCGCGAGCAGCTCCGGGTCCTCGGCCACCGCGCGCCAGGCGGTGAGGTCGCGCGCGCCGGCGACGCCGCGGGTGGAGAAGTCGAGCATGGCCACCAGCGGCAGCACGAAGAAGGCGCCGAGCAGGGCGAGCACGGCGTACCGGCCCAGCCGCACGCTCACCGCAGCCACCGGCTGGTGCGGCGCTGCAGCAGCGCGTAGAGGGCCATGACGGCGGCGACGACCACCACCATGCCGAGCCCGAGCGCGTAGCCGAGGCTCTGCTGCCCGAGCAGCACCTCACTGGTCTGCAGGTTGCGGATCTGCAGCGGCACGATCGGCGCGCCCTGGCTGACCAGCGCGGCCGCCGTGGCGTACGCCGAGAAGGCGTTGGCGAACAGGAGCAGCGTCGACCCGGCGAATGCGGGCGCGAGAAGCGGCCCCGCGACGCGGCGCCAGTAGGTCCAGGAGGAGCCGCCGAGGTCCTGCACGGCCTCGCGCCACTGCGGCTTGAGCCCGTCCAGCGCCGGCAGGAACACCAGCACCATGAGCGGCACCTGGAAGTAGGTGTAGACGAGGACCAGCCCCGGCAGCTCGAAGATCCACGCGCCGCCGGTGAACAGGTCGACGCCGCGCTCGCGCAAGAACACGGTCACGAGCCCCTCGAAGCCGAACGTGGCGAGGAAGGCGAAGGTCAGCGCCACGCCGCCGAACTGGGCGAGCACGCCGCTCGCCGCGGTGACGACGCGGCGCAGCAGGCCGTCCGGGCGTCCGGTGACGACCGCCCAGGCGAGCAGGGCGCCAAGCAGGGCGCCGAGCACGGCGGTGATCGCGGACAGCTGCAGGCTGCGCAGGAAGGCCACGCGGTACTGCCCGCCGGACACGGCCCGCAGGTTGTCCAGCGTCAGCCCGCCGGCGCCGTCGCTGAAGGCTCCTCCCACCACGACCAGGGTCGGGTAGACGAGGAAGACGGCGACGAAGGCCAGGAACGGCGCCGCCCCGAGGACGTCGAGCAGCCGCCGCCGGAGCACGTCAGCCGACGGCCTTCGCCCAGTTCGCGCCGAGGTACTCCTTGGCCTTGTCGCTCTGCTCCTGGGTCAGGCTGACGGCGCCGGCGGCCTTCGGCAGCTTCGCGAACGCCGCCTGGTCGATCGTGCCGGCCTGCTGCATCGCCTCGGCCCGGACCGGGCGCCCGTAGCCCTTGAGCCACAGGTTCTGGCCCTCGTCGGAGTAGAGGAACTCCTCCCACAGGCGGGCGGCCGCGGGGTGCGGAGCGTCTTTGTTGATGGCTTGGACGTAGTAGGAGCTGACCGCCGCGCCCTCCGGGACGACGACCTTCCAGTCGCGCTTGCCCTTCTGCGCGTCGGCCTGCGCGGCGTTGGTGTAGTCCCAGTCGACGACCACGGGCGTCTGCCCGGAGGCGATCGTCGCCGGGGTCGGGTCGACCGGGATGAGGTTGCCGGCCTCCTTGAGCTTGCGGAAGAACTCGACGCCGGGGGCGATGTCGTCGGGGGAGCCGCCGTTGGCGAGCGCCGCCATGGCCACCCCGTTGAACCCGGCGGCGGCCTGCGTCGGGTCGCCGTTGAGCGCGACCTTGCCCTTGTAGGCGGGCTCGAGCAGGTCGGTCACGGAAGTCGGCGCGGGAACGGCCTTCGCGTCGTACCCGATGGACATGACGCCGCCGTAGTCGCTGAACCAGCGCCCCGCCGGGTGCTTCAGGTCCTCCGGGATGTCTTCCCAGGTCTGCACCTTGTACGGCGCGAACATCTGTTCGTTCGCCAGGGCGACCGAGAGCCCGAGGTCGAAGACGTCCGGAGCGCGGTCGGTGGCGCGCAATTGGTTGGCGGCGTTGATTTCGTCCTGGCTGGTGCCGTCCGGCTGCGCTGAATTCACCGTGATGCCGTACTTCTCACCGAAGGTCTTGATGATCTCGCCGTAGTTCGTCCAGTCCGGCGGGAGCGCGATGACGTTGAGCGCACCCTCCTTCTTCGCCGCCGCGACGAGGCCCTCCATGCCGCCGAGGTCCTGGGCCGAGGCGGCGGTGGTGGCGCTGCCGCCCTGGGCGGCGTCCTCCTCACCCGCGTCGCGCTCGGGCGCGGCGCCGCACGCGGTCAGGATGAGCGTCGCCAGCAGGCCGGCGACGGCGGTGCGGCGTGAGCGGGGGCTGGGACGTGCGGTCACGGCGATCTCCTCGGCAGTGCCGGAACAGGGGCCCGTCGGGGCAGGCGCGCGGACGGTACCCCAGGCCCGTGACGCGGACGGT
>JALYMN010000581.1 GCA_030773675.1 Actinomycetota bacterium | reverse complement strand
CGCCGCGGGCGCCCGCGGCGGCACCCTCGTCGCGGCGCTCAGCGGCGAGCCGGACCAGCTGGACCCGCACAAGACCTCGGCCTACCCGAGCTTCCAGGTGCTCGAGAACGTCTTCGACACGCTCGTGCAGCCGGGCAAGGACCTCGAGTTCGAGCCCGCGCTCGCCGAGCGCTGGGAGACGAGCGAGGACGACCTCACCTGGACCTTCACCCTGCGGCAGGGCGTGAAGTGGCACAACGGCCGCGACCTCACGGCCGACGACGTCGTCTACTCCTACAACCGGATCATCAAGGAGAAGCTGGCGAACGCCTTCCGCTTCCAGGCGGTCAAGAGCGTCGCGGCCCGCGACCCGCGCACCGTGGTGATCACGCTCACCCGGCCGAGCCCCAACCTGCTCGCGAGCATCGGTGCCTTCAAGGGCATGGCGATCGTGGCCAAGGAGAACGTCGCTGACGGCAGCATCACCCGCAAGCCGATCGGCACCGGGGCGTTCACCTTCGGCTCGTACGCGCCGGGCGACAGCCTGCGCCTCGCGCGCAACGACCGCTGGTGGGGCGGCCAGGTCGCGCTCGACGGGGTCGAGTTCCGCTTCGTCGAGGAGCCGACGGTCGCGCTCACGAACCTGCAGGGCGGCCAGGTGCACTGGACCGACAACCTGCCCCCGCAGCAGGTGGAGGGCCTGGCGGAGGGCGACGAGCCGGTCGTCGAGCGGACCCCGAGCAACGACTACTGGTACTTCGCCGCCAACCAGGCGCGCAAGCCCTTCGACGACGTGCGGGTGCGCCAGGCGCTGGCCTACGGCATCGACCGCGAGGCCATCACGGAGGCGGCGAAGTTCGGCCTCGCGACGGTGAACCAGACCGCGATCCCCGAGGGCAGCGCCTACCACTCCGACTACGCGCCCTACACCCGCGACGTCGAGCGGGCGAAGAGCCTGCTGCGCGAGGCCGGCGTGACCGGCCGGCTGCCGCTGGACCTCATGGTCACCAACGAGTACCCGGAGACGGTGAGCGCGGCGCAGGTCATGGCGAGCCAGCTCAAGGAGGTCGGCGTCGACGTGAAGATCCGCACGCTGGACTTCGCCGCCTGGCTCGATCAGCAGGGCAAGGGCAACTTCGACGTGTTCCTGCTCGGGTGGCTCGGCAACATCGACCCGGACGACTACTACTACGCGCAGCACCACACTGGAGCGAACTTCAACTTCCAGAAGTTCTCCGACCCGGAGGTCGACCGGCTGCTCGACGAGGCTCGGCGGACCGTCGACGAGGAGCAGCGCAAGCGGCTGTACGACGACGCGGTGAAGCGCATCGTCGACGCGGGGAGCTACGTGTACCTCTACAACCCCGACGTCGTGCAGGGCTGGTCGCCCGACGTGCAGGGCTACGAGGTGCGGGCCGACCGCGCCGTCCGCTTCGCGGGCGTCTCGCTGGCGCAGTAGTGGCCCGGTTCGTGCTGCGCCGGCTGGTGCAGGCCGCCGCCGTGCTGGTCGGCGTGAGCGTGATCGTGTTCGCGCTCGTGCACCTGGTGCCGGGTGACCCGATCCGCACCTCGCTGGGCACGCGCTTTGACCAGCAGACCTACGAGGCGCTGCGCGAGCGGGCCGGCTTCGACCGGCCGCTACCCGTGCAGTACGTCACCTGGGCGGCCGGCGCGGTGACCGGCGACCTCGGCGTCAGCTTCCGCACGGGACAGCCGGTCACCGGCACGCTGCTCGAGCGGCTGCCGGCGACCCTGTCGCTCGCGCTCGCGGCGCTCGCCGTCGCGCTGCTGGTCGCCGTCCCGCTCGGCGTGGCCAGCGCGGTGCGCCGCGGCAGCCGGCTGGACGGCGCCGCCACCGTGGTGAGCCAGCTCGGCGTCTCCGTGCCCGACTTCTGGATGGCGATCCTGCTCATCCTGCTGTTCTCCGGCACGCTCGGCTGGCTTCCGCCGTCCGGCTACACCCCGCTGCTCGAGGACCCGCTCGCGTGGGCGCAGCACATCGTCCTGCCCGCGGTCACCGTCGGCCTGGTGTCCGGCGCGATCCTCACCCGGTTCGTGCGCTCCTCGGTGCTCGACGCCCTCGGCCAGGACTACACGCGCACCGCGCGGTCCAAGGGGCTGCCCGAGCGGACCGTCGTCCGGCGGCACGTGCTGCGCAACGCCGTCGTGCCGGTCCTCACCGTCACCGGCATCCAGCTCGCCAGCCTGCTCGGGGGCATCATCGTCATCGAGGTGATCTTCGCCTGGCCGGGGCTCGGCCGGCTCACCCTGGACGCCGTCACCGCGCGCGACTACCCGGTCATGCAGGGCGCGGTGCTGCTCGTCGCCGCGCTGTTCCTGCTGGTCAACCTGCTCGTCGACCTGCTCTACGCCGTCGTCGACCCGCGGATCAGGTACTGAGATGGCCGCTCCCCCGCCCTCGCCTCCGCCTCCCCCTCCGCCCGCCGAGCCCGACGCCGGCCGCCCGGTCGCACCGCCGGAGTCGCAGCGGCGCGCCGTCCTGCGGGCGCTGCTGCACTCCCGGCTCGCCGTCGCCGGGCTGGTCGTGCTCGCCCTCGTCACGCTCGCCGCGCTGCTCGGCGGCGCGGTGGCGCCGTACGACGAGAACGCCGTCGACGTGCCGGGCCGGCTCCAGGGCCCGTCGCTCGCGCACCCGTTCGGCACCGACGAGCTCGGCCGCGACGTGCTGTCGCGCGTGCTCGTCGCCGCCCGGGTGTCGCTGCAGATCGGGGTGGTCAGCGTCGGCATCGCCCTGGCCGTCGGCGTGGCCGTCGGCCTGGTCGCCGGCTTCTACGGCGGCCGCGTCGACGACCTGCTCATGCGGGCGATGGACGTGCTGTTCGCCTTCCCGGCGATCCTGCTGGCGATCGCCATCGTCGCGGTGCTCGGCCCGGGGCTCGTCAACGCCATGCTGGCGATCGGCATCGTCTACGTGCCGATCTTCGCGCGGGTGACCCGGGCGAGCGTGCTGACCGTGCGCGAGGAGGTCTACGTCCGCGCTGCCCGGTCGCTCGGCGCCGGCGACCTGCGGCTGCTGCGCGCGCACGTGCTGCCGAACGTGCTGACGCCGGTCATCGTGCAGACCTCGCTGTCGCTCGCCTTCGCGATCCTGTCGGAGGCCGCGCTGTCGTTCCTCGGGCTCGGGGTGCAGCCGCCCACGCCGTCCTGGGGCCGGATGCTGTTCGAGGGCCGCGGCTTCGTCGAGCAGGCCTGGTGGATGGGCGTGTTCCCCGGGCTCGCGATCTTCCTCACCGTGCTGTCGTTCAACGTCGTCGGCGACGCCCTGCGCGACGCCCTCGACCCGCGGCAGCGCTCCCTGCTCGAGGCGCGGGCGGCGGCGCGGTGAGCGCTCCCGCCCCTGCCGGCACGCGTCCGGGCGCTGCTGGCGCACCGGTGCTCGACGTCCGGGACCTGCAGGTGAGCTTCCCTGGTCGCCGCGGCACCGCCCGCGTCGTCACGGGTCTGGACCTGGCCGTGGCGCCGGGGGAGACGGTCGCCCTGGTCGGCGAGTCCGGCAGCGGCAAGAGCGTGAGCATGCTGGCGACGATCGGGCTGTTGCCCGAGGCGGCCCGGGTCTCCGGGCAGGTGCTGCTCGACGGCGTCGACCTGCTCAGCGTCGACGACGAGGTGCGGCGGCAGGCTCGGGGGCGGCAGGTCGGCATGGTCTTCCAGGACCCGATGACCTCGCTCAACCCGGTCCTCACCATCGGCCGGCAGGTCGGCGAGGGGCTCGAGCTGCACCTGGGGATGCGCGGGCGGGCCGTCCGCGACCGCTCGGCGGAGCTGCTCGCCGCCGTCGGCATCCCCGACCCGCGACGCCGGCTCGACGACTATCCGCACCAGTTCTCCGGCGGCATGCGGCAGCGCGTGATGATCGCGATCGCGCTGGCCTGCGCGCCACGACTGCTCATCGCCGACGAGCCGACGACCGCGCTCGACGTCACGACGCAGGCGCAGATCCTCGACCTCGTCCGCCGGCTGCAGGACGAGACCGGCACCGCCGTGGTGTGGGTGACGCACGACCTCGGCGTGGTCGCCGGCCTCGCCGACCGGGTCGTAGTGATGTACGCCGGGCAGGTCGTCGAGCAGGCCCCCGTCGACGACCTGTACGCCGCGCCGCGCCACCCCTACACCGCCGGGCTGCTCGGCGCGCTGCCCGTGCTCGGGGAGGAGCGGGCGGAGCTCGCCACGATCCCGGGCCTGCCCCCCGACCCGGCGGACCGGCCGCCGGGGTGCCAGTTCTGGCCCCGCTGCCGCTCCCGCCTCGACCCGCGCTGCGCGACGGAGCCGCCGCCGCTGCGCGAGGTCGCGCCGAGGCACCTGGTCCGGTCCTTCTACGAGGTGCCGCGTGGCTGAGCCCCTGCTGCGGGTGGAGGGCCTCGAGGTCCACTTCCCGGTCCGCACCGGCGGTGGACTGCGCCGGCGCACCGAGCACGTGCGGGCAGTGGACGGCGTGTCGTTCGACGTGGCCCGGGGCGAGACGCTCGGCCTCGTCGGCGAGTCCGGGTGCGGCAAGTCGACGACCGGGCTGGCGCTGCTCCGGCTCGTCCAGCCGACCGGCGGGCGGGTGGTGCTCGACGGCACCGACGTCACGTCCGCCGGCAAGGCCGAGCTGCGCCGGCTGCGCCGTCGCATGGCGATGGTCTTCCAGGACCCGTTCTCCTCGCTCGACCCGCGCCGCACGGTCGGGGCCTCCGTCGCCGAGCCGCTGGAGATCCACGCGCTGCACCGCGACCGGCGCGGCGAGCGGGTCGCGGAGCTGCTCGACATGGTCGGGCTCGCCGCGGACTTCGCCCGCCGCCACCCGCACGAGCTGTCCGGCGGCCAGCGCCAGCGCGTGGGCATCGCCCGGGCGCTCGCGGTCGAGCCCGACCTCGTCGTCCTCGACGAGCCGATCGCCTCGCTCGACGTCTCGGTGCAGGCGCAGGTCATGAACCTGCTCCGCCGGCTGCAGGACGAGCTCGGCCTCACCTACCTGTTCATCGCCCACGACCTGTCGGCGGTGCAGCACGTCAGCGACCGGGTCGCCGTCATGTACCTCGGCCGCATCGTCGAGCTCGGGGACCGGCGCTCGGTGTACGCCGCCCCCGCGCACCCCTACACCCGCGCGCTCGTCTCGGCCGTGCCGCTCCCCGACCCGGCGCGCGAGCGGGCGCGGCGGCGCACCGTGCTCACCGGTGACGTCCCGAGCCCGCTGCGCCCGCCGAGCGGGTGCCGGTTCCGCACCCGCTGCC
>JALYMN010000580.1 GCA_030773675.1 Actinomycetota bacterium | reverse complement strand
CGCCGGCTGGCCACCCGGCCCCTGCGCGACGGGCTCTTCCCCGACGACGACGGCGTGACTCGGCTGGTCGTGCCGCCGGACCGGTTCGCCGACTACCTCGCCCTGGCCCTCGACGAGGTCGAGCGGTACGGCGAGGACTCGCTGCAGGTCCAGCAGCGGCTGAAGGACCTGCTGGACGACGTCGAGGCCGCGGCCCTGCCGCAGCACCGCGACGCGGTCCGGGCGCGGCTCACGGCGTGACCTCAGGGGGTGACCTCCGCGTCACCGGGACGGTCGCGACGCTGCTGCCGGTAGCCCTGCACCGCCTGCTCGTGCTCCCGCCAGCCGGCCTCGCCGGCCGGGCGCTCGACCAGCCTCGCGACCCGCTCGTCGTCGCCGTAGACCACGAGCACGTCGCCGGCGCACAGCCGGACGTCGCCCTTGGGCACGCCGACGTACTCGCGCCCACCCCGCCGGTAGACCCCGAGCACGATGACGCCCTCCTGGCGCAGCGCGAGCTCCTCCAGGCTGTGGCCGTCGAGCCAGTCGCCCGCGCGCACCTCAAGCTCGATCACCGCGTAGTCCTCGGTGACATGGAGCAACTGGTCGTAGTCGCGCAGCTCCAGCTTCGTGTAGCGGCGCAGCGCCCACTCGGTGGCGCGGTGCACCGCCCGGTCGACCACACGGCTGCCCGCGAGCAGCCACAGGCCGAACAGGCCGAGCACGATCACCGCCGTCCGGAGCAGCGTCTGGCCCCCGGTGGCGTCGTTGAACGACAGGAGCAGGGAGGTGACGGTGGTGACGATCCCGGCGTTGCCCACCAGCACCAACCACATGATCACCCGCCGGCGGACGGGGTGGTTGACCACCGACTCGGGCTCGGTGGTGGTGAACCCGACCCCGGTGAAGGCCGAGCGGGCCTGGAACCGGGCCACCTCCCGCGACAACCCGGTGGTGGTGAGGACGATCGTGGCGACCCGGGTGATGGTCAGCCCGATCGTGACAACCGCGAGCAGGGAGACGACGGCGAGCACGTCGTCCCCCTGCCCGGCCTCACGGCAGGCGAGCCGGTCGTTCCCGTGTCAGTCCAGCGCCACCTGCAGGTCCGCGCCGGTGGCGGCGACCACGTCGTCCACGGAGACGCGCCGCGCAGCACGAGCCCGTCGTCCATGACGTCGATCACCGCCAGATCGGTGATGATCCGCTGGAGCACTTCTCGCCGGTGAGCGACAGGTCGCACTCCTTCACCATCTTGTGCGCGCCCCCCTTGGCGGTGTGCTCCATCATCACGATCACGCGCTTGGCGCCGTGGACGAGGTCCATCGCCCCGCCCATGCCGTTGACCATCTTGCCGGGGATCATCCAGTTGGCGAGGTCGCCGGCCGCGGACACCTGCATCGCGCCGAGCACCGCCACGTCGACGTGGCCGCCGCGATCATGCCGAACGAGGTCGCGCTGTCGAAGTACGACGCCCCCGGCAGGACGTCACGGTCTCCTTGCCGGCGTTGATGAGTCGGGGTCGACGGCGTCCTCGGTCGGGTAGTGCGCGAGACCGAGGATGCGTTCTCGCTGTGCGGCACGACGTGGACGCCGTCCGGCACGTGGTTGGGCACCAGGGGTCGGCAGGCCGATGCCGAGTTTGACGTAGGAGCCGACGGGGAGCTCGCGGGCGATGCGGGCGGGGAGCTGGTCGCGGGTGAGCGGCACGGTCTAAGCCTCCTGACCGGTCGGAGCAGCCGGCGTCGCGGCGGCGGAGGGAGTGGGGGCGGTCTCGTCGCCGCCGGCAGCTGGGGCGGCGGGGCCGCTGGCCTCGCGGACGGTGCGCTTCTCGATGCGCTTCTCCGCGTCCGGGACGTGCACCACCCGCTCCTGTGCCGGGCGGGCCGAGGCAACGTGGGAGCAACGAACGTGGCGCCATGTCAAGCAGTGCAAGTTCCGTTACTGGTCGTGGTCGGTCGACAACTTGACCATGACGAACGAGACCGCAGGAACCACCCGTCCCAGCCGCCGCGCCTCAACCACCAGCACGCCCCGGCGCCGCCGGACCGTCCTTGCCGGCAGAGCAGGCAGAGCAGGCAGAGCAGGCAGAGCAGGCAGCGGAGCTAACCCGGTCCTGGCCGGTGTCTACATCCGGGTCAGCACCGCCCGGGAGGAGATGATCTCCCCCGAGCTGCAGCAGCGCGACGTGGACGCCTACCTGGCCCGCATGACCGCGCAGACCGGCCGCCCGTGGCGGGCCGTGGTGGTCGAGCAGGACCTCGACATCTCCGGCCGGTCGTTCGCCGTGGAGGGCATTCAGAAGCTCATGGAGATGATGCGCGACGGCGCGATCACCACGATCGTGACCTACCGCTACGACCGCTTCGGCCGCAATCTGCAGCAGGCCCTGGCGCACCTGGAGGGGGTCGAAGCGCTCGGCGGGCAGGTCGTCAGCGTCACCGAGCCGATCGACGCCAGCACCGCGATCGGCCACTACATGCGCTCCCACTCCCTCGCGCTGGCCGACCTGC
>JALYMN010000579.1 GCA_030773675.1 Actinomycetota bacterium | reverse complement strand
AGCGCCGGGTCCTTCTCGACGTTCTGGCGGAACTCGTCGAGCGTCGTGGCACCGACCATGCGCAGCTCGCCGCGGGCGAGCATCGGCTTGAGCATGTTCCCGGCGTCCATGGAGCCCTCGGCCTTGCCGGCGCCAACGACCGTGTGCATCTCGTCGATGAACGTGATGATCTGGCCCTCGGAGGCCTTGATCTCCTCGAGGACGCTCTTGAGCCGCTCCTCGAACTGCCCGCGGTACTGCGCGCCGGCGACCATCGCGGCGAGGTCGAGCGCGACGATCCGCTTTCCGCGCAGGCTCTCCGGCACGTCGCCGTCGACCACCCGCTGGGCCAGCCCCTCGACGACGGCGGTCTTGCCGACGCCGGGCTCGCCGATGAGCACCGGGTTGTTCTTGGTACGGCGGGACAGCACCTGCACCACGCGGCGGATCTCGGTGTCGCGGCCGATGACCGGGTCGAGCTCGCCGCGGCGGGCGCGGTCGGTGAGGTCGACGCCGTACTTCTCGAGCGCGTTGTACGTCGACTCGGGGTCCTGCGTCGTCACGCGCTTGGCGGCGCCGCGGACCCTGGCGAACGCGTCGAGCAGCGTCTTGGGCAGGGCCTTCTGCCCCTTGAGCAGGTCGGCGACCTCGCCGCCGCTGTCGGCCAGACCGACGAGCAGGTGCTCGGTGGAGACGTAGTCGTCGCCGACCTCCTTGGCCTTGTGCTGCGCGACGGACATCACGGCCAGAAGCGCGCGCGACAGTTGCGGTGCGGCCACGGTCGAGCCGCTGGCCTTCGGCAGAGCGGCCAGCAGCCGCTCGGCACCCGCCCGGACGGCGGGCGGCTGCGCGCCGACAGCTGTCAGCAGCGGCCCGGTGATGCCGTCGGACTGATCGAGCAGGGCGAGCAGCAGGTGGACGGGCGCGACCTCGGGGTGGCCCTCGGTCGCGGCCCGCCGGACCGCAGTGGAGACGGCCTCCTGGCTCTTGGTGGTGAGGCGGTCGGCGTCCATGTGGTGCGTCCTCCAGGGAGTGGTACGGCCGGGATCTGCCCCTCACAACAGCAGCAACCCTGAGTGCATTCCGCTCAAGGTTGCCTGACGCGTCCGGCGTAGGTCAAGCCTCCAGCCCACCGGCCGCGGGAGTGTGCTGATCCTCCGTGTCCGGCGGACGACCCCGCTGCGACGCTCCCGCCCATCCCCTTCCCTCCCGCCGTCCTACCGGAGGTCCCGTGAGACGCGCCCTGTCCGTCCTCGTCACCGCCCTGCTGCTGGGCACCGTCCTGCCGACGACCCCGGCCTCCGCCCACTGGGGGCACCGCGACACGCGCTCCGGCGGGGTCGACGCCGTCCGCACCGCGTGCGAGGGGCGCGAGCGCATCCGCGTGCCCGGCGCGGACCTGCAGCGCATCTCGCCCTGCCTGCCCGACCTCACGACGGCGGGCCTGCTCAAGGCGGCCCCCGACGGCGTCTACACCAGTGAGCCGGACTGGCGTGGCCTGCACGCGCCCGGCACGGCCACCCCGACCGTGAGCGTGCGCGGGATCCAGGTCGACGGCTACTTTACCGACACCGAGGTGTCGGACACCGCCACGGTCAACACCCTGCACGGGTGGAACCACGACTCGCAGTTCGTCATCCGCCTGCCCGAGCGCTGGAACGGGCGGCTCGTGGTCGCCGGGGCGCCGGGAGTGCGCAAGCAGTACTCGAGCGACGTCATCATCAGCGACCACGTGCTCTCCCAGGGCTACGCCTACGCGAGCGTCGACAAGGGCAACAGCGGCGTCAACTTCTTCCGCGACGGCGAGCGCCCCGGCGACGCCATCCGGGAGTGGCACGCCCGCGTCACCCAGGTCGCCCGCGCCGCGCAGCGCGTCGTCCGCCAGACCTACGGCCAGCGTCCGGAGCGCACCTACATGACTGGCATCTCCAACGGCGGCTACCTCACCCGCTGGCAGCTGGAGAACCGGCCCGGCGTGTTCGACGGCGGCGTGGACTGGGAGGGCACGCTGTTCGAGCGGGACAACAACCTGCTGGACTTCCTGCCGCAGGCGCTGCGCGCCTACCCGACCTTCCGCGACGCTCCCGAGGGGCCGGCCAAGGAGGCCGCGCGGCAGGCCATGTACGACGCCGGCTTCGAGCCCGGCTCGGAGTTCCTGTGGGACCTGCACTACAACGTTTACTGGGACCTGACCCAGCGCATCTACCGCGAGGAGCTCGACCCGACGTACGACGGCGACCTCGAGGCGAGCATCACCCCGACGTGCCCGCTCGGGAAGACCGGGTGCGCGGAGCGGGACATCGCCTACGACCCGTCGACCCGCACCGCGCAGCTCGACGAGGCGCTCCGCGGCATCACGCTGACCGGCAAGATCAAGCGCCCGATGCTCAGCCTGCACGGTGACCTCGACACCCTGCTGCCGATCGACCTGCACGGCGACCGCTACCGCGACCTGGTGGAGGAGCGGCACCGGGACCCGCTGCACCGCTACTACGTGGTGGAGGGCGGCCAGCACGTCGACAGCTTCTACGCGCTGTTCCCCGACCGGATCCGCCCCATCCTGCCGTGCTACCGGGACGCGTTCGACGCCCTCGTCGCCTGGGTGGAGCGCGGCGTCGAGCCGCCGGCCAGCGGGCCGGTTCAGCGCGCGTCCGGCGACGTGGTCAATACCTGCGACCTGTAGTCCGGCCCGGCAGCGGGGGACGGCCGGCGCGGCCGTCCCC
>JALYMN010000578.1 GCA_030773675.1 Actinomycetota bacterium | reverse complement strand
CGGCCCGCGCGGGAGCTGGTCCGGTCTAGGCGGCCAGCGCATCCAGGGCCCGCAGGATCCGCGTCTCGCTCACCGGGTGGGCGGTGCGCAGGCCGCCGCCGAAGTGCGCGACGCGCAGCTCCTCGATCATCCAGCGCACGGCCTCGACGCCCGGCTCGCGCCGCCGGCGCTCGGGCAGCCGGGCGAGCAGGGCCTGTCGGTCGCGCTCGAGCTGCTGCACCTCGAGCATGCGCAGCCGGTCGCGGTGCGGGTCGTGCGGCAGCTTGTCCAGCCGGCGCAGCATCGCCGTGCCGTAGCGCCGCAGGTCGGGCAGGCGGCGCAGGCCGGTCTCGGTCACGAAGCCGGCGTGCACGAGCCCGTCGAGCTGCGCCCGGACGTCGGCCAGCGCCGGCTCGAGCGCCGACGACCCGCGCAGCGCGGCGAGCCGGGTCTCGACCTCGGCCGCGGTCGACAGCACCCGCTCGACGACGGTGACGACCTCGACGAGGGTGTCGTGCAGGTCGGCGCGGACGGCGTCGCGCAGCCGGGCGAAGGAGTCCTCGTCCCACACCGGCCCGCCCGCCCGGTCGAGCAGGGCGTCGACGGCGCAGTCGGTGCAGTCGGCCAGCAGCGCCGGCACGCTGCCGTGCGGGTTGCGGGCGAGCGCCAGCTTCGCCGGGTTGGGTTGCCGGTCGAGCACCGCCTTGGCCTGCGACGGGATGGTGAGCACGAGCAGGCGGCGGGTGCCCGCCCGGTGCGCCCGCTGCTGCTCCTCGGGCGAGGCGAGCATGCGGACGGCGGCGCTGCTGCCCTCGTCCACGAGGGCGGGGTGGCCGACGACCGGCCCGACGGCGAAGGTGCGCGGCAGCGTGCCGACCTCCCAGGACCGCAGGTCGCTGCGCTCCAGCCCGGCCGCGGCCTGCGACAGCGCGCCGCGCAGCCGCCCGGCCAGCCGCCGGCGGAGCGCGTCGAGGTCCTTGTCTTCGCCGACCGGCCGGCCGTCGGCGTCCTCGACCCGGTAGGTGACGAGCAGGTGCGGCGCCACCTTGGCGAGGTCCCAGTCCTCCGACGCGATCAGGGTGCCCGTGCGCCGGCGCAGCTCGCGGGCGAGCGCGACGGTGAGCGGCTCGACGTACGGCGTCGCGACGTCGAGGAACGCCCGCGCGTGGTCCGGCGCCGGCACGACGTTCTTGCGCAGGTGCTTGGGCAGGCTCTTGATCAGCGCGGCCACGAGCTCGGCGCGCAGCCCCGGCACGTTCCAGGTGAACGGCGTGGGGTCGACCCGGTTGAGCACGGCGAGGGGCACGTGCACGGTGACGCCGTCCGCCGCGCTGCCCGGCTCGAACTGGTACGACAGGGGCAGCCGGACGTCGCCCTGCACGAACGCGTCCGGGTAGTCCGCCTTGCGGACGCTCGTGTGCAGCAGCTGCTCGGCGGTGAGGGTGAGCAGGTCGGGCTGGGTGCGGCGGGCGGCCTTCCACCAGGCGTCGAAGTGCCGCCCGGAGACGACGTCGTCGGGCACCCGCGCGTCGTAGAACTCGTAGAGCGTCTGCTCGTCGACGAGCAGGTCGCGCCGGCGGGCCCGGTGCTCGAGCTCCTCGACGTCGTCGAGCAGCGCGCGGTTGGCGGCGAAGAAGGCGTGGTGCGTGTCCCACTCGCCCTGAACGAGGGCGTGCCGGAGGAACAGGTCGCGCGCGATCGGCGGGTCGATACGGCCGTAGTTCACCTGGCGCCGCGCGACGATCGGGACGCCGTACAGGGTGACCTTCTCGAACGCGAGGACGGCGGCCTGCTTGCGGCTCCAGTGCGGCTCGCTGTGGCTGCGCTTGACCAGGTGTGCGGCGAGCGGCTCGACCCACTCCGGGGCGATGCGTGCGGCGGTGCGGCCCCACAGGCGCGACGTCTCGACCAGCTCGGCGGCCATCACCCAGCGCGGCGGCTTCTTCGCCAGCGCGGAGCCGGGGAACACGGCAAACCGGGCTCCGCGCGCCCCGGCGTAGTCGTTCTTCGCCTCGTCCTTGAGCCCGATGTGGGAGAGCAGGCCGGACAGCAGCGCGGTGTGGATGCGCACCGGGTCGCTCGGGGCGTCGTCCGGGGTGATGCCGAGGTCGGCCGCGACCCGGCGCAGCTGGGCGTGCAGGTCCTGCCACTCGCGCACCCGCAGGTAGTGCAGGAACTCTGCCTTGCACATGCGGCGGAACTGGTTGCCCGACAGCTCTGCACGCTGCTCGAGCAGGTGGTCCCACAGGTTGACGTAGGCGAGGAAGTCGCTCGTCTCGTCGCGGAAGCGGGCGTGCAGTTGGGCGGCCTGCTGCTGGGAGTCCAGCGGCCGCTCGCGCGGGTCCTGGATCGACAGGGCGCTCGCGATGACGAGCACCTCGCGCACGCAGCCGAGCCGGTCGGCCTCGAGCACCATGCGGGCCAGGC
>JALYMN010000577.1 GCA_030773675.1 Actinomycetota bacterium | reverse complement strand
TACTACAACAGCCAGCGTCGGCACTCAACTCTCGGATACTTGACCCCCCAAGAATACGAGCTAGGATACCGAGACATCAACCACATCGCGGCCTAAATCGTGTCCAGAAAAGCGGGAACACTTCAGTTCTCACGGCATGTGTTCGTGCATCTGACGTTCCGGCAGACGCTCGAGGACGTGATCGCCGGCTGCGAGGCGGCGTGGGGGTTCTTCGGCGGAGTGTTCCGGGTGCTGGTGCTGGACAACATGAGCGCGGTCGTGGCCGACGCCGATCCGGTGAACCCGACGTTCACGGTCGGCTGGTTGGACTACGCGCAGGCCCGCGGGTTCGGCACCGACCCGGCGCGGGTCCGCTCGCCGAAGGACAAGCCGCGGGTGGAGCGCACGGTGCAGTTCGTGCGGGAGAGCTTCTTCCGCGGCGAGGACTTCGTGGACCTGGCCGACGCGCAGCGCCGGGTCGAGCAGTGGTGCCGCACCACGGCCGGGTTGCGGGTGCACGGCACGACCGCGCAGCGTCCGGTTGAGCACTTCGCCGCGGCCGAGGCCGGGCTGCTGCTGCCGGCACCGACGGGGCGCTATGACGTGCCGATCTTCGCGACGCCGAAGGTCGCTCGGGACCTGCACATCGAGGTCGCCCGCGGGCTGCATTCGGTGCCTGGTGAGCTGCTCGGGCAGCGCGTGCACGTGCGCGCGGACAGCCGGCTGGTCAAGGTGTTCAGCCGCGGGCAGCTGGTCAAGACTCACCCGCGGGTCGCGGCGGGGAGCCGCTCGACCGACCCGGCGGACTACCCGGTCGGGCGGGCCGAGTACGCGCTGCGCGACGTCGCCACGCTGACCGCCAAAGCCGCTGCGGCCGGCCCGAGCGTCGGCATCTACGCCGCCCGACTGCTCGACGTTCCGCTGCCGTGGACGAGCATGCGCACGGTCTACCGGCTGCTCGGGCTGGTCCGCAGCTACGGCGCCGGGCCGGTCGAGGCTGCATGCGCCCGCGCGCTCGAGCTCGACGTCGTCGACGTCACCAAGATCTCGAAGATGGTCGAGCAAGCCCGCGAACGCGAGCAGCCAGCCGAGTCGGCGAAGGTCGTCGGCGAACCGAGACGGTTCGTCCGCGACGCCGCCGAGTTCACCACCGAGTTCACCGCCGGAGGGCAGCAGTGACCCGCGCCGGCCCCGGCGCCGAGCGTGGACGCCGAGCTCAAGAGCCTGCTGCGCCGGGTCAAGCTCGGCCGGCTGCTCGACACGCTGCCCGAACGGCTCGCGCTCGCCCGCGCCGAGCAGCTGCCGTACGCCGACTTCCTGAGCCTGCTGCTGTCCGACGAGGTCGAACGGCGCGACCGGGCCTCGGCCGAGCTACGGGCCCGCGCCGCCAAACTCGACCCGAGCATGCGGATCGAGACGTTCGACGGCGACAGCGGCGCCGTGTTCGACCGGCACACCTGGCACGAGCTGTGCTCCCTGCGGTTCCTCGACGAGGCCCGCGGCGCGCTCATCCTCGGCCCCGTCGGGGTCGGCAAGACCCACTGTGCGACCGCGCTCGGGCACATCGCGATCCGGCGCCGCCGCAGCGTGCTGTTCACCCGCGCCGAGGTGCTGCTGCGCCGCCTCAAGGCCGCCCGGCTGGACAACACCGTCGAGGCCGAGATGCGCAAACTCGCCCGCGTCGACCTGCTCATCCTCGACGACTTCGCGCTGCAAGCGATGGATCAGACCGAGACCGCCGACTTCTACGAACTCGTCGTCGAACGCCACCGCAAGACCTCGACCGTGATCACGAGCAACCGTGACCCGTCGGAGTGGCTCGCCGTGATGAGTGACCCGCTACTCGCCCAGTCCGCCGTCGACCGGCTCGTCGCCACCAGCTTAGGACTGGCCTTCGACGACGAGCTCGTACCAGCGGCAGCAACGACCACGGCTCGCCGACACCGGCGTGTCCTGATTGACCACGAGAAGGGCCGACATGACCATCACCATCCGACCGAGGTGGTCCCGAGGTCGTGGCAAGCCCGTGGTCCCATCACGCTGGCAAGCGACACCGCGGAGGCGGGCCGCTGACCCGCGACCAGGGGTCCTGCTGCCACCACCTGCCCGGGAGAGCCTCCCGGTCCTGTCCGCGGACTCCTGCAGCGCGCGACCTCCAAAGCGCGCCCGGTGGGGTACGTGGCGCGACCGCCCGCACAGCAGGAGGGCCGGTCTCCCGACAGGAGACCGGCCCTCGGGGGGCATCAGGAGCTCAGTCGCCCAGCCACTTGTGCGGGCTGGTGGGGCGCTCCCCCATCGCCTCGAGCGCAGACAGCGTCTGCCCCTGCGTGCGGTTGATGCCGACGTAGTACTCGAAGGTGTAGCCCAGGGTGGAGACGGCCACACAGCCGACGCCGATGATGCTGAGCCAGAAGCCGAAGATGAGCCCGAGCGTCACGAGGCTGAACGACGCGGCGAGGGCGATGGGCCACCAGGAGTGCGGCGGGAAGAAGCCGATCTCGCCGGCACCTTCGCTGATGTCGGCGTCGGGCCGGTCCTCGGGCCGGGCCTCCATCCGCCGGGCCGTGAACCACAGGTAGTAGGCGACCATGCCGGCGAGGCCGATGGTCAGCACGAGCGCGGTCGTGCCGGTCCAGTCCTCGGACAGGATCCAGTAGATGACCGTCACCGGCGTGAAGAACGCCGCCATGGCTCCGAAGAGGTACGCCTCGACCTTCATCGCCCTACCTCAGTTCGGGAGTGGCGTGGTAGTCGACCTTGCCGGCCGCCTGCGGGTAGTGGAGGTCGAACGCCGGCCGCTCCGACCGGATGCGCGGCATGGTCACGAAGTTGTGCCGCGGAGGCGGGCAGCTGGTCGCCCACTCGAGCGAGTTCCCGAAGCCCCAGGGGTCGTCGCCGACGACCTTCTCGCCCCGCATGAACGCCACGTAGACGTTGTAGATGAACGGCAGCGTCGACGCGCCGAGCACGAAAGCGAAGATCGACGAGATCGTGTTCAGCGTGGTGAAGCCCTCGATCGCGGTGTAGTCGGCGTAGCGTCGCGGCATGCCCTGGTTGCCCAGCCAGTGGTGCACGAGGAACGTGCCGTGGAACCCCACGGTCAGCGTCCAGAAGTGGACCCTGCCGAGCCGGTCGTTCATCATCCGGCCGGTCATCTTCGGGAACCAGTAGTAGACGCCGCCGAAGAAGGCGTAGACGACGACGCCGAAGACGACGTAGTGGAAGTGGGCGACCACGAAGTACGTGTCGGTGACGTGGAAGTCGATGGGCGGGCTGGCCAGCATGACGCCGGTGATACCACCGAGCAGGAAGGTGGCGAGAAAGCCCATGCTGAACAACATCGGCGACTCGAACGTCACCTGTCCGCGCCACATCGTGCCGATCCAGTTGAAGAACTTGACCCCGGTCGGCACCGCGATGAGGAAGCTCAGGAACGCGAAGAAGGGCAGGAGCACTGCGCCGGTCGCGAACATGTGGTGCGCCCACACGGTCATCGCCAGCGCGCCGATCGCGATGGTGGCGAAGACCAGGCCCTTGTAGCCGAACATCGGCTTGCGGCTGAACACCGGGATGATCTCGCTGACCACGCCGAAGAACGGCAGCGCGACGATGTAGACCTCGGGGTGCCCGAAGAACCAGAACAGGTGCTGGTAGAGGATCGCTCCGCCCGTCTCGGCGTTGTAGATCTGCGCGCCGAAGTGACGGTCGGCCATCAGCGCGAGGAACGCCGCGGCGATGACCGGGAAGGACATGATCGCCAGGATCGACGTCACCAGGATGTTCCAGGTGAAGATCGGCATCCGGAACATCGTCATGCCCGGGGCGCGGAGCGTGATGACCGTGGTGATGAAGTTGACGCCACCCAGGATCGTCCCGAGGCCGGCCGTGATGAGCCCGACGAGCCACAGGTCGTGGCCGATGCCCGGCGAGTGGATCGCGCTGCTCAGCGGCGCGTAGGCGAACCAGCCGAAGCTGGCCGCGCCTTCCGGGGTGAGGAAGCCGGCCACGGTGGTGAGCCCGCCGAACAGGTACAGCCAGTAGGAGAAGGCGTTGAGCCGGGGGAAGCTCATGTCCGGGGCGCCGATCTGCAGCGGCATGATGAAGTTCGCGAAGCCGTACGCCGCCGGCGGCGCGAACAGGAACATCATGATCGAACCGTGCATCGTGAAGAGCTGGTTGTACTGCTCGTTCGACACCAGCTGCAGGCCCGGCTGCGCCAGCTCGGCGCGGATCATCATCGCCAGGAACCCGGCGAACAGGAAGAACCCGAACGACGTCACCAGGTAGAGCAGGCCGATGGTCTTGTGGTCGGTCGTGGTGAGGACCTTGACGACCTTGGCTCCCGGCCCGGGGCTGGGACGACGGGTGGCGGTGGGCGCGGTGGCGCCGGCGATGAGGGTCACGAGGGGTCTCCGGCGGGGGGCGGTGCGTTCACGGACCCGCGAGCCTGGGACTCGCGGACGAAGGCGTCGTACTCCTCGGGGGAGACGGCAGAGACGTAGAAGTTCATGCGGTTGTGCTTCTCGCCGCAGAGCTCGGCACAGCGGCCGACCCAGCGGCCCTCCTGGTTGATGGTGAGCTCGAAGGTGTTCGTCCGGCCCGGCACGACGTCGCGCTTGAAGAGGAACTCGGGGACCCAGAAGGAGTGGATGACGTCGGGCGAGGTCTCGACGAAGCGGATCCTGCGGTCGGTCGGCAGCACGAGCTCGGCCGGCTCGCCCGGCGCCCCGGTGACCTGCAGGCCCTCCTCGTCGTAGTTGAACTGCCAGTTCCACTGGAACCCGACGACGCCGATGGTGACGTCAGGGTCCTCGGTGACGTCGTTGACCTCGTTCTGCACCACGACCGTGTAGTAGAAGAGCACGGCCAGGACCACGAACGGCAGGGTCGTGTAGAGCACCTCGACGGGCAGGTTGTAGCGGACCTGCCGCGGCAGCTCCTCGCCCTTCTTCCGGTAGCGGAAGCCGGCCCAGGCCATCAGCGCCCAGACGACGACGCCGACGACGAGGCCGGCGGCGGCGGTGCCGAGCCAGAGCTCGTACATGAGCTCGCCCTGCTCGGTGACGGGCTTCGGCCAGCCGATGTCGAGCGTGTCCTCGTAGAGCTGGCGGGCGTCGCAACCCGACGCCAGCAGGACGCTCGCACCGAGGAGCGCCGACCCCCGCAGGGGACGGCGCGTCCGGGCGGCGCCCGGCGCGGGGGTGGGGCTCACGTGGGGCCTTCCTCGACGTACGACACGGGTCGGAACTCCGCGCCCGGACCACCGCGGCGGATCGAGCACGGCCCTGACACGGAACGGGCCGTCACCCCTCTGACCTGCACCGTCTCGTCGGGGACGCTGCCATGGAGGGCTCCGGTCCTCTTCCTCGGCGAGCGTAGCCCAGGGGGTCCCGCCGCTCCTGCCGGGGCGTCCTACTGTCCCCGGCGTGCCGCGCACCCCGTCCAGCACGCCTCCCACCCCGCCGGCCGGCCCTCCGGTGACCCACCTGGACGCGCTCTCGGCCGCCCCGCTGGCCCCGGCGGTCCGGGCGGCGCTGCTCGCGGCGCTGGAGGAGGGGTGGGCCGACCCGACGCGGCGCTACGGCAGCGCGCGCCGCGCCCGGCTTCTGCTG
>JALYMN010000576.1 GCA_030773675.1 Actinomycetota bacterium | reverse complement strand
GGCGAATGGACCCGCGTGTTCCCCGACGCCCGCCTCGCGAAGGCCGTCGTCGATCGCCTCACCCACCGCGCGCACATCATCGACACCGGCACCGAGTCCTGGCGCTTCCGCCACGGCCTCACCCGGGAAGCCAGCGGCGGCGCGTCGCCGATCAGCCGCCCGATCGGGCGACTGATCCGCGACACTGCAACCAAGACCAACACCGACGACGGTGGGGCCACTTCAAACGTCCACACCGGGTCCATGCTCGGTGACCGCTCTCAGCGGCACGCGTCGATCCCGGCTAGGTCGAGATAGAAGGGTCGATCTCCGACGGTCGTGCGCAGGTGGATAGCCCTACGCCGCAGCGTCTTGGCTTTCGGAGGGTCGCCGTGACGAGCGACGGCGACCAGCGGCGTCATGACATTTCAGGTCGTTTCGTCGCAGTGGGCGAGCGCGCGCCGTTCTCCCGACCGGTCGAGTAGCAAAGGCACGTAGCGGTGTCCGAGTGCCGGCGAGCGCACAAGCGACAACGGCTCGGAAGTCGTGGACGAGCACGCCGAACGACGAGCCGACGAGATCGCGCGGGAGGCGCTCGTCCCGTCCTCAGCGCTCGCACAGTTCCTAGCGCGCGCGAAACCCGACGACCGGGCCGCCGTTCGCGCATTCGCGCGGGAGCTCCAGGTGGCGCCCGGAATCGTCGTCGGGCGGCTTCAACGGGAAGGCGTCCTCGACTGGAACCAGCTGAATGACCTCAAGCGCAAGTACGAGCTCGACTGAGGCGGACGCTTGCCCCACGGGCCAGCCCGGCACAGTCAAATCCTCCAGCGCCCGCGCTCCCAGAGCAGGCCCGCAGAGCGCGGCAGATGTCGCTGAGCCCTGGTCACACTGCCTCACTGTCCCGCCGAGCACGAGCCGGGCGAGCACAACTGGATGCACGGCCTGCGTGGCGCAATCGGTCAACTCTCGTTGCCGTGCCCAGCGCCAAGCGGAAGTTTGGGCGGCAGACAGCGGTCTGCTGCCCAAACCCCCGTCAACCTGCAACAAAGCGCCGCTATATGCTCCGTCCCCAATGACGCCCTTTCCGCGCCTTTTGCAGGACGTTCCTTCACTCCAGAACCTTTGCGAACTACGCTTCACACGCGAGAGGTCGCTGGTTCGAAACCAGCCGCGCCCATCTCGGCGAAGCCCTGCCGCTTCCGCGGGGGCAGTCACGTCGCTGCCGCTCGAGGGACCTCGCCCACCGCTGCGCGGGACGCTCGACCGACGATGAGCTCCGAGGGCGCGACTTGTCTACGCCCCAACGAGCGGCCGAGCAGAGGCGGAGCCAGCACGATGAGCTTGCCGGAGATCGTCAGCCGTGAGGGGTGGCCCCGGCACGCGTCGCGCCATTCGAGCGGGAGAAGGCGCTGACGAAGGCGCGCGACGAGCTGTCCGCTGAGCCGGCGCTTGCCGTTGGTCGAGGTGACCGAGGATCACGGCTTCACCTCCCGTGCTCCCATGACGGCGCTCGGCCGCCAGGAGGACTGGGAGGAGCCGAAGGGCGGCGAGAGCGGAGAGCCACCGACGTCGAGGACCTCGATGCACTCTGCCGGCCGGCGGACTCATGCCCCCTGTGCCGCCACGCCGTCGAGCACCTGGTCGATCAGCCGTTGGAGGTCCGCCCGGGCCAGGGGGGCGTGTCCGAACAGCAGGCGCAGGTAGATCGGCCCGTAGACGCCGTCGAGCACGAGGTCGGGGTCGAGGCCGGCGCGCACCTCGCCTCGCTCGACCGCCCGCCGCAGGACCTCGCGTCCGGCCGCGCGTTCCAGCAGTACTCGAGCCGGAAGCCGCGGCCAGGTTCCTGCAGACCGAGGCTTACCGCGCCTACGAGCGCGCGGGTCGAGCCGCTTCTGGCCAACGCCCCGAACGTCAAGCGCCTGACCCCGATGTGGTCCAAGCGCGACGCCTGAGCGATCCGAGGCTCGAGGCGCTCCACGCGACGCCGAGCGCCCGCACCACGCCTCGGGCATGAGCGCGACCGCCGCCCCCGCCAGGGCCTCCTGCATCATGCGCAGCATGGACGCCCTGCGGCCCCAGGGCCGCGGCGGGCTGACGTTGGCCTGCCGGCTGCTTCCGCGCGACGTCCGCCGCGACGTCCTCGCGCTCTACGCCGTGTTCCGCCGTCTCGACGACGCGGTGGACGACGGGTGGCCCGACGCCGAGCAGCGCGTGGCCGCCGTCGAGGCCTGGTGCCGCACGGGCGC
>JALYMN010000575.1 GCA_030773675.1 Actinomycetota bacterium | reverse complement strand
CACATCGAGGTGCGCGAGATAGCCCTGAATCTCGACCTCGACCTGCCCAGCAAGCTCGACCGCAGGCCATCGTTCATCAATCGCCTCCTGGACGAGGGCCGCAACGAGGCGGAGCGGTTCCTGGCCGCCCTGCCCGCATGACGTTCCTGGGGAAGGGCGGACACCAGTTCCAGCGGCGCTTCGCCGATCCGCTGGAACGAGTTCACCGCGGCCTCGTTCCACGAGCGGAGTTGCGCCACAGAACATCCTGCCCCGAGTCGTCGGACGGACGGAGCGCGGTGCGATCGTTCCACCGACCGGCCGACGCGCTGCCCGGCTGCTTGTCATGAGGCTGTGCATCGTCGGGGCCGGCGCCTCGGGGATCACCGTGGCCAAGAGCTTGCACGAGGTCTCGCCTTCGACTGATTCGAGAAGGGCTCCGCTCTAGGCGGGCTGTGGCGTTACGACAACAACAGCGGCACCTCGTCGGCCAGGGGTGAGTCTCCTGGTGTGGTGTAGCTCGGGCGCCTGACGGACGAGGGCCGTGTCGGTCCCGTCCACCTGGAGGGTGCTGACGCTGACCTTGGGCTGGTAGTGCAGCACCAGCTCGCCGTCCTGCAGCGCGCGGCCGCAGGTCCCCGAGCATGGCGAGGCGGGTTGGCGTGTTGACGTCCACCTCGGGGTCGTCGATGACGACGCCACTCTTGCGCTCCTTGGCCTGGTACATCGCCACGTCCGCGGCGCGCAGGAGGGCGCCGCTGTCGGTGCCGTGGTGCGGCGCGAGCGCGAGCCCCACGCTGGCCTCGACGTTGAGCGCGATGTCCTCGACGTGGAACGGCGCGTGCAGCGCTTCGATGCACCGCCGGGCGAGCACGACCGCGGCCCTCGTCGGCGATGTCCGGGCAGCAGGACGGCGGCGACCGTGCCGCAGCGCCGGGCCATGAGCAGCGCCTGGTCCAGCCGGTCGGCGAGCAGCCGGCGGTTGGGCAGCCCGGTGAGCTCGTCGGTCAGGCTGGCCTGGCGCAGGGCGCGGTTGCTGGCGCGCTGGTTGCGCCCGGCCAGCAGGAGCAGCGCCAGCGCGGCGAGCGCCGTGGCGACCGGCGCCGGACCGATCGCGCCCGTCCAGCCGGCAGCACCGCTCGGTGCGGTGGCCACGACCACCCAGGCGTTTCGCGTTGTCCGGCCCGCTCGGCACCCGCGCGACGGCGACCGCTGCCGGCGACGGTGGCGGAGGTGGTGGCACCGGCACGGGCGACGAGGCGGCGCAGCTGAGGAGAGGCGTCACGGCCGAGCGACTCGCCGCCGAGCGGACGTCCGCTCTCGACCAGCAGCCGTCCCCTGCGCGTGTCGACGATCGACGCGGTGAAGCCCTCGTGCCCGCCGCTGTCGCTGCCCGGGCGGAAGCTCTCGAGCGACACCTCGAAGTGCACCAGCCCCCGGGGCCGCCCGTCCTCGCCCACCAGCGGCGTCGAGTTCGAGATGACCCACTGGCCGGTGTCCGGCGACAGGTGGCCTGGTGGACCCGTCCGGTCGGCAGCGGCATCGTCGGCGCGAAGAACGGCGCCGCTGGCTCCTCGGTCGACAGCTCGGACGCCGGCGCGACCTGCCCCCGCACCACCCGGGCGAGCTCGGTGCCGGTGCTGTCGATGAGGCAGGCCTCGCTGATCCGCCCCGGGTAGAGCTCCTCCAGGTAGGCCATGGCCGCGCTGGCCTCCGCCGACGCCGCAGCGACCTGCGGCGCGGTGCGGGCACGCCGGGACGGCTCGAACTGGGTGAACGCGGTGTCGTGGGCAAGCAGCAGGTCGATGCTCTACACCCGCTCGAAGTACTCCTGCAGCGCGCGGGCGGTGGAGCCGGCCTCGGACGACAGCGAGTGGTCGAGCTCGTCGAGCGCGGTTTCGCGCCCCGACTGCACGGTGCTCGCCACGGCGCCGACGAGCAGGACCAGACCGAGCAGCGCGGTCAGGGCCCGGGAGCGGGCTGCCGCCGGCCGGTCGAACTGCCCGGGGAGCAGCGCGGACACGGGGACCTCCGGGTGCAGGGGGGCAGGGGGGCAGGGGGGCAGGGCGCACCTGCCCCCGTCGACCGCGCGCACCGCCGGCTTGAGCTCAGTCCGTGTCGACCCAGCCGAGGGTCCGCTCGACCGCCTTCTTCCATCCTGCGTAGCCGGTCTCGCGCTGGTCCTGGCTCCACGTCGGGATCCAGCGCCGGTCCTCGGCCCAGTTGCGGCGCAGCGCCTCCGGGTCGCTCCAGAAGCCGACCGCCAGCCCGGCGGCGTACGCCGCGCCCAGCGCCGTGGTCTCCGCCACCACCGGCCGGCTGACCGGCACGCCGAGCACGTCGGCCTGCATCTGCATGCACAGCTCGTTGGCGGTGACTCCGCCGTCCACGCGCAGCACGTCGAGGTCCACGCCGGAGTCGCGGGCCATCGCCTCCACGACGTCGCGGCTCTGGTAGCAGATCGCTTCGAGCGTGGCCCGGGCAAGGTGCGCGTTGGTGGTGAACCGGGACAGCCCGACGATCGCCCCCCGGGCGTCGGAGCGCCAGTACGGTGCGAACAGCCCGGAGAACGCCGGCACGAAGTACGCGCCCCCGCTGTCGGGCACCTGGCGGGCGAGCGCCTCGCTCTGCGCGGCGCCGCTGATGATGCCGAGCTGGTCGCGCAGCCACTGCACCGCCGAGCCGGTCACGGCGATCGACCCCTCGAGCGCGTACACCGGCGCGGCGTCGCCGAAGCGGTAGGCGACCGTGGTGACCAGGCCGGAGCGGCTGCGCACGGGCGTCGTCCCGGTGTTGAGCAGGAGAAAGTTGCCGGTGCCGTAGGTGTTCTTCGCCTCGCCGGGAGCGAAGCAGACCTGTCCGACGGTCGCCGCCTGCTGGTCGCCGAGGACGCCGGTCAGCGGCACCCGCCCGCCGAACGGGCCGTGCTCGACGGTGCTGCCGAACCCGTCGGCGTCGGACGACGGGCGGATCTCCGGCAGCATGGCGCGCGGGATCCCGAACAGGGCGAGCAGCTCGTCGTCCCACGCGAGCGTCTCGAGGTCCATGAGCATGGTGCGGCTGGCGTTGGTGACGTCGGTGACGTGCCGCCCGCCGTCCCGGCCGCCAGTGAGGTTCCAGACCAGCCAGCTGTCGACGGTGCCGAACAGGGCGTGCCCGCGCTCGGCGTCGTCGCGCAGGCCGTCGACGTGCTCCAGCAGCCACTGGACCTTGCCGGCCGAGAAGTACGTCGCCGGCGGCAGCCCCGCCCGCCGCCGGACCAGCTCGCCGCCGGGCCCGCGGTCCAGCGCCGCGGCGATGCGGTCGGTGCGGGTGTCCTGCCAGACGACGGCGTTGGCGTACGGGCGTCCGGTACGCCGGTCCCACACGACGGCGGTCTCGCGCTGGTTGGTGATCCCGCAGGCGGCGAGGTCGGACGGGTGCAGCCCAGCGGCGTTCAGCGTCGTGCGGACGACGCTGCCGGTGCGCTCCCAGATCTCGACCGGGTTGTGCTCCACCCAGCCGGCACGCGGCAGCAGCTGCTCGTGCTCGAGCTGGTAGCGCCCGCGCTCGCGCCCCTCCGCGTCGAAGAGCATGAAGCGAGTGCTGGTCGTGCCCTGGTCCACAGCACCCACGAAGTCAGCCACGGCGTTCCTATCCGATCGGTCGGCCGGTGGCCGGGTGTGCAGCAGCGGCAGGACCGTACGCCGGACCGGTCAGCAGGCCCGGTCGGCGCAGCCACTTGAGCCTCAGGCAGCAGCGGCTACGCTGGGCGCACATCGTTGAAGGCTCACCTACCTACCTACCGCCCGGCCGGTGGACCCTGCTCAGGAGGAGCCTCCCGTGACCCTGCCCGCCCCCGCCCGCGACCTCGCCCTGCTGATCGCCCGCCTGGGGATCGGCCTCGTCTCCTCGCCCACGGCTGGCAGAAGATCGCCACCAACGGCGTCGAGGGCACTGCAGCCTTCTTCGCGCAGTCCGGCGTGCCGCTCCCCACGCTGTCCGCCTGGGCGGCCACGCTGATCGAGCTCGTCGGCGGCGGCGCGCTCGTCCTCGGTCTCGTCGTGCCGGTGGCCGGCGTGCTGCGCGCCCTGGA
This sequence comes from Actinomycetota bacterium, assembly GCA_030773675.1. Next base: position 227 of record JALYMN010000575.1, on the reverse strand, counting down.
CATGCTCGGCGCCTACGTGTTCGTGCACGCCGGCAACGGCGTCTTCGTCACCGACGGTGGCTACGAGCTCCTACTCGCCCTCGGCGTGGCCAGCCTGGTGCTCGCGGCGGTCGGCGCTGGCCGCTTCAGCCTGGACCACGCGCTGTTCGGGCGTCGCCGGACGGCCGACACCCGGGTGGGCTCCGCCGCCTGAGGCACTCTGCGCCGCGACGCGCCCGGCCTCAGGG
>JALYMN010000574.1 GCA_030773675.1 Actinomycetota bacterium | reverse complement strand
CGCCCGTCGTTCGCGGGCCGCGCCGGACGCGGGGGCGCCGGCTCGGGCGGCTCCTGGCGCGCACGCTCCTGGTGCTCGTGCTCGCCGCGTTCACCGGCGCGGCGACCTTCGTCGGGGGCCTGCTGGCCGCGCCGGTGGACTTCGACCGCGACCTGCTGCCGGAGCCGCGGCCGGTCCTGCTGCTCGCCGACGACGGCCGCACGCCCTTCGCCCAGGTGCAGCCGACGATCCGCCGCACGCCGGTGCCGGCGGCCGAGATCCCGCTGGTCCTGCGGCAGGCCGTCGTGTCGGCCGAGGACGAGCGCTTCCTCGACCACGAGGGCGTGGACCCGCTCGCGATCGTGCGGGCGGCGTACCGCGACCTGTCCGGCGGACGCACGCAGGGCGGCTCGACCCTGACCCAGCAGTACGTCAAGAACGCCTACGTGGGCAGCGACCGCACGCTGCTGCGCAAGGTGCGGGAGGCCGCGCTCGCGGTGCGGCTGGAGCGGGAGAAGGACAAGGACGAGATCCTCGTCGACTACCTCAACGCGCTCTACCTGGGCAACGGCGTGTACGGCGTGCAGGCCGCCTCCCGCTACTACTTCGGCGTCGACGTGAAGGACCTGGCGCTGGTCCGGGGCACGACCCGTCGCGACCCGCTGCTCGCGCTGGCCCGCGCCAGCCTGCTCGCCGGGATCGCGCCGGCTCCGTCGGCCTGGAACCCGGTGGCCAACCTCGAGACGGCCCGCGCCCGGCAGAAGTACACGCTCAACCGCATGGTCATCAACCGTTTCGTCACGCCGCAGCAGGCCAGCGCCGCCGGCACCACCCGCGACGTGACGCCGGTGCGCGAGACCCCGCCCGAGCCGCCGACCGCGGCGCCTGAGTTCGCCGACCTCGTCCGCGCCCGGCTGCGCCGCACCGTGGACGACGAGGACGTCCTGTTCCGCGGGGGCCTGCGGGTGCGGACGTCGCTGGACCTCGACTTGCAGCAGGCGGCCACGGAGGCGGTCCGCGAGGTGCTGCCGGACGACGACGACCCGCAGGCGGCGGTCGTCGCCGTCGACATCCGCAACGGCGACGTCAAGGCGCTGACGACGCTGCGCCGCCACCCGGCGCGGACCGTCGAGGGCCGCCGGCCCCGGCCCGCCGTCACCGGCTACCGGCGCAACGGGCTCAACCTCGCCACCAACGCCTACCGCTCGAGCGGCTCGACGATGAAGCCGTTCATCCTCGCCCGGGCGCTGCAGGAGGGGCAGTCGCTCGACACCACCCGCTACGCACCGCGCTGCGCGCCGTACCGGGACACGACCGAGCGCGGGCAGTACTGCAACGCCGAGGCCAGCGAGCAGGGCACCTACACGCTGCGCACCGCCCTGGCCCTGTCGATCAACACGGTGTTCGTCCCGCTCGCCAACGAGGTGGGCCGGCGCGACGTCCGCACGACGATGCTCGACAGCGGGGTCGTTCCCACCGACCCGGACGGCCCGCGCCGCCCGCTCGAGCCGCTCGACCCGGACGTCGAGAGCTTCGGCCTCGGCACCACCGCGCTCGTGACCCCGCTGTCGATGGCGAGCGCCTACGCGACGCTGGCCAACCACGGGGTGGCCCAGCGCCCCCGCCTGTACGACGAGGTCCGCACGAGCACGGCGCCCCCCGCCCCCGCGCGGGTGCTGACCCGCTCCGCCGCGCCGGCCGGCACGCGCGTGCTGCCCGCCGACGTCGCCGACCGGGTCACGGAGGCGATGCGCGACGTCGTGACCCGCGGCACCGGACGCGCCGCCGCCCGCGAGTTCGAGGTGTTCGGCAAGACCGGGACCACGAACGACTCGAAGGACGCCTGGTTCGTCGGCTGCGCCCGCTCCCCGCAGAACCTGTGCCTCGCGGTCTGGATGGGCTACGAGGACGGCACCTGCACGGGCGTCCAGGGCCGCGCCTGCGGCGGCATGAAGGACGTCAACGGCGTGGAGCAGGTGTACGGCGGCACCCTGCCGGCGCAGGTGTTCTCGCGCACCTTTGACCGGCTGCGCGAGATCCAGGCCGCGCGGTCCCGCGGCGGCGGCTGACCCGGACGGGGGAGGCCCGGGGGCCTGCGGCTGTGCGAGGCTCGGGGTGGGCCTGCTCCCCCGACCACGTCTGTCGAGAAGAGCACGGGAGGACCGTGACCGCCGCGACGCCCGACGAGCGCACCGGCGTCCCGCCGCCCGCCGGGGGCCGGCCGGCGGCGCTCGACGACCTCGTCCGCGC
>JALYMN010000573.1 GCA_030773675.1 Actinomycetota bacterium | reverse complement strand
GTCCCGACGGGTGCCCGGGTGCCGTCACGGCCGCGCCGCCGCACAGGCGCGGCTCGTCCTCGACGCCGTCGCTGCCGGCGCTGAGCGCGACCGGGCACTACCGGCGGTGCTGCCCGCTCGGAGGCCGAGCTGCGGGCGCTGGAGTCCGACCTGGCCGGCTACTACCGCACCGGCCCGTTCGCCGACGCCGTCGTCCGGCTGTCGGCTACCGCGGGATCGCCGAGCTCGGCGCCCTCACGCTGGCCAGCGGGGTCGGCCGTAGGTCCGCCGGCAGCCGCCCGGCGCGGGCGCGGGCTGGTGTGGCCGCGGTCAGAGCGCGGCTGGCAGCAGGAGCAGGACGAACAGCCATCCGAGCAGCGGCAGTGCGGCCATCCCCATGCCGACACCGACCAGCGAGGCGTCCTCGGCGTTGCACCACCACCAGCCGCCGTGGTGCCGCAGTACCAGGCCGCCGAGGACCAGCGTCGGGAGAGACGCCAGCCCAAACGTCAACAGGGACGCCATCCCCAGCAGCACCATCAGGACGGCGAGGGTCCTGAGGCTCCGGCTGGCCGGGGGAAGCTGCGGCGGTCGGGACGCGGTGACCCGTCCGGTGACGAACCCGTCGTCCTGCACCTGCGGCGCGGGGCTCGGAGCGAGGTCCGCGCGGGAGCGGACGACGGCGTCGTACCTGGCCGGCAGGTCGGGCGCGAACCACTCCGACGCAGGTGCGCCCCACGTCGCCGGCTCAACGGCCGCCGCTGTGAGCCGCTGCACCTCCGCGGACGTGAGCCGCCCCTGGTGGTCCTGGATGCGCCCGAACACCCGCCAGGCCGCCACGGTGTCGGTGGAGCCGCGGACGTCGTGCTCGTCGTCTGTGAGGCACAGCAGCGGGTGGACGGTTGGGGCGTCCACCGCGCGCCCCAGTCCGGCACGCACCCGCTGCGCGAGCTGCCGCACCTCGGCCAGCTCCTCCTGGCCCCCGCCATCCGCGCGGTCAGCGACACGTGGCCGGCTGCTGACGGCGAAGACGCCGCCGGGGCCGAGAACGAGGTGGGCGAGGGTCGCCGGGCCGGGCCCCACCGGCAGCGAGTGCAGGAGGCGCCAGCCCGGCCCCAGTCGCGCGAGCGCCGCAGCAGTCGCAAGCTCGGCCTGCGCGGTGCGGTGCGCCTCCTCCCAGTCGCCCGACGGGCCGATGTCGACCACCTGCTGCATCGGCGCCGCTGCCGGACCGCGCGCTTCGAGGTAGGACATACCGGCTCCACGGGGCGACGTGCCGCCCCCGGCGTCGCGTCGAGGTCGGTCCGGGCGAGTCCCGCCAGGAGACTCCTCAGACGGGGCTGCAGCAAGATGTCCCTACGGCGACAGTCGGCTGGCTCCGCGACCGCGTTCTCAACGTGCTCCTCGCCGCGGACGCCCCGTGCAGCGCTGTCAGCCGGCATCCACGTAGCCCAGCACGACGATGCGGGGGCGCACGGTCCCGGCGGCGTTGACCAGGCGGACTGCGCCGCCCGCGCCCAGGGGCGTGACGACGGTGGTCGTCGGCGACTCGCCGGCGAGCCAGTTCAGGTTCGAGGTCGGGGGGAGCGGGGTCCCGGCCGGGTGCACGACGAGGTGGCTGCGGCCGGTGGTGCCCGTCGCCGTGACGGCGAGGACCACCGCGCGGGCTCCGCGCGGCGGGACGCCACCGACGCCGGCCAGCACGACGTCCCTGGCCTGGCCCGGCCCGATCACGAGTGGCCGGCCGGTGCTGCCGGTGTCGTCGGTCGTCCGCACCCGGTACGCCGGCAGCGGCACGTGCCGTCCGCCGGACGTGCCCGCCGCGGTGTACCAGCCGAGGACGTCGACCAGCACGTCGACCGCGCCGGCGGCGGTGCGCACGACGACTGCGCCGTCCGGGCCGACCGGCGCGACGACGGTCGCGGCCCTGGTCTGGCCGGAGCGCAGGTTGAGGACGGACGTCGTCGGCACCGGGCCGCCGGCCGGGCCGAGCGTCAGGTGGGTGCCCGTCGTGGGTCTGGTGGCGGTGAGCGTGACCAGGACGCCGGACACGCCGGCGGCGGGCACGCCCGGACTGCCCGTGAGGACCACGCGCTCGCCGGCCCGCGCCCGGACCCGGCGCTGGCC
>JALYMN010000572.1 GCA_030773675.1 Actinomycetota bacterium | reverse complement strand
GGGCTGGGCGGAGCGGCGGCGGGCGCCGCCGGCTCGGTCGCGGTCGCCCCTCCCGAGACGGGGGCCGCGCCGTGAGCCTGTACGACGAGGTCGGCGGCGAGGCCGTGTTCCGGCAGCTCGTCGACGGCTTCTACGACGGCGTCGCGACCGACCCGGTGCTGCGGCCGCTGTACGAGGGCGATGACCTCGAGCCGGCCAAGGAGCGGCTGCGCCTGTTCCTCGAGCAGTACTGGGGCGGTCCGACGACGTACCAGGAGACGCGCGGGCACCCGCGGCTGCGGATGCGCCACGTCACGTGGCGCATCGGCGAGCGGGAGCGTGACGCCTGGCTGCTGCGCATGGGCGAGTCGCTCGCCCGCATCGAGCTCGACGAGCGGCACCGGGCGGCGATCTGGGACCACCTCGAGCGGGCCGCGCACATGCTCGTGAACGCGCCCCGCTGAGAGTCCGCCGGACCGCCGGCGGGGCCGGCTCCTGCTCCTGCGCGAGGGAGGACCTCCCGGGCGGGCCTCCCTCGCGCAGGAGCCGCTGACGGGTCAGACGGTGAGCAGCACCGCGAGCACGCCCGTGCCGTAGCCCGGCACCTCGAGGGTGACGTCGGCCCGGTAGGGCTGGCTGCGCAGGAACGCGACGACGTCGTCCGACACCGGCTCGGGGGCGACCTGCACGTCCCGGAGCTTCAGGTGCGCGTCGGCGCTGTTGAACAGCGACGCGGCGATGTTGAGGACCTCGCGCGTGTTGTCGGCGAAGTCCGGCGGCACGGAGCCCGTCTCCAGCGCGTCCTGCACGCGGGGCACGGGCACCAGCGCGAGCGCCGCACCGAGCACGACCCCCAGCATCAGGTCGCAGAGGATCGCCGCGCGCGGCCGGCCGTCGTCCTCGACGTAGGTGCCGACCATGTGGACGTCGCGGCCGGCCAGCGCCAGCCGCGACTCGTCCCGCGCGGTGACCGCCCGGTCGAACAGGCCGTTGAGCAGAACGCCGACGTCCTCGGCCACCGGCAGGGTCGCGGCCCGGACGGCGCCGTCCTGCTGCGGCCCGGCCACCGCAGCGCCGACGGCCGCGCCCTCCGCAACCCCGGTGCTCACGCGGTGAGGACGCCGCCGAGCGCCTCGGAGAACGTGTCGGCGGTGAACGGCTTGGCGATGAGGAACAGCGCGCCGGAGGCGGCGGCCAGCTCGCGCATCGTGTCGGTCGACTCGGAGGTGACGAAGCCGAACCGGACGTCGTTGCCGGCGGCGCGCAGCTGCTGCAGGAACTCGATCCCATTGGTCTCGGGCATGTTCCAGTCGGACAGCACGAGGTCGGGCTGCTCGGAGGCGACCTTGGCCAGGCCCTGGCTGCCGTCCTCGGCCTCGAGGAACTCGTGGTCACCGTAGCCGGCCTGGCGCAGCGTGCGGGTGACGATCATCCGCATGGCCTTGCTGTCGTCGACGATGAGGATCTTCATGGTGTGTCAGACCTTCCAGAGACTGATGAACAGGGGACCCGCGGCGCAGACGAGCGCGACGCGGTCGAGCAGGACGGCGCCGGGGACGCGCACCGTGTAGGCGAAGCCCTCTGCGACGGAGGGGATCGAGAGCTTGCTGGGGGCGGGCAGCAGGGACTTGATGTTGCCGCCCACCATGTTCGTGAGCTCGCCGAGGGCGTCACTCACCTCGTCGGCCGACAGGCTGCCGGGGTCGGCCGCGAACATGGCCTCCGCGCCGGCGGTGGCGAGCTCAGCGGACACCTCGAGGAAGACGACGCCGTCCCACTCGCCCGACACGGCCACGCTGCCGGTCAGGGTCCGCCCGTCCAGCGCCGGTGCCTCGGGGCCGAGCGGGTGCGGCTGGAGGTCCATCATGAGGAAGGACTCCCAGACTTCCTGGGCGATGACGGTCATCTGCTCGGCAGTGACCGCCGGGCTCTCCGCCGCCATGTCGTTCACAACGATCATGTCGCGCTCCTTCACGCCTTCGGCCGGTAGGCCGTGGCTCGGTCGAGGACGACGCGCTCCCACGCGTCGTCGATGGTCAAGGTGGTCTCCGCTCCACCCAGGAAGAGAAAGCCGTCGGGGCGGAGCACCCGTCGGACACGCTCGAGCACGGCACGCTTGGTCGGCGTGTCGAAGTAGATGAGGACGTTGCGCAGGAAGACGACGTCGAACGAGCCCATGGCGGGGAACGGCGCCGCCAGGTTGAGCGGCCTGGTCTGCACCATGGAGCGCAGCTCGGGCTTGACGTGCCACTCCGTGCCGACCTTGTCGAAGTGCTTGACCAGCATCGTCACGGGCAGCCCGCGGTTGACCTCGAGCTGGCTGTAGCGCGCGGCCTTCGTCCGCTCCAGCATCTCGGTCGACAGGTCGGTCGCGAGCAGACTGGTCCGCCAGCCGGTTCGCCCCGCGAGGACCTCGCGCAGCACCATGCAGATGGTGTAGGGCTCCTGCCCGCTGGACGCCGCGCCGCACCAGACGTCGAGGCAGCGCTCGGCACCCCGCGCCTGGATCAGTGCCGGCAGGACGTGCTTGGCGAGGGCGTCGAAGGGATGGTTGTCGCGGAAGAAGGAGGTCTCGTTGGTGGTCATGGCGTCGACCACCTGAGCCGCCAGCCGGCCGGCCGGCTCGCGCCGCATCCGGCTCACCATCGCGGCGATGCTGCCCTCCCCGCTGGTGCGGGCGAGCGGCAGCAGCCGCGACTCGACGAGGTACTCCTTGCCGGGGTCCAGGACGATCGCGGACTGCCGGCGGACCAGCTCACGGACGTAGTCGAAGTCCGACGGAGTCAGGGTCGTGCTCATGTGTTGGCTCCTGCCGCAGCAGGGGTGCGCCCTGCGGCGCGACCCCGGGAGAGGACGGTGAGGGTGTCGCGGGCGATCTCGGCGAGCGGCAGGACGCGGTGCGCCTGGCCGGCCGCCACGGTGGCGCCCGGCATGCCCCAGACGACGGAGGTCGCCTGGTCCTGCACGACCACCTCGCCGCCGGCGGCGCGCAGCACCTCGGCGCCGCGCGCGCCGTCGGAGCCCATGCCGGTGAGGACGACGCCGAGCACGCCCTCGCCGAACACAGCGGCGGCGCTGCGGAACATGACGTCGACGGCCGGACGGCAGAAGTTCTCCGCCGGGGCGTCGGACAGGCGGGCCACCAGCGCCGTGCCGCGCCGCTCGACCACGAGGTGGCGGTCGCCCGGCGCGACGAGCACGCGGCCGGGCTGGACGCGGTCGCCGTCCTCGGCCTCCTTCACCTGCAGCGGGCACTTCGCGTCCAGGCGCTGGGCGAACAGGCGGGTGAAGACCGGCGGCATGTGCTGGGTGATGACGACGGGCACGGGCAGGTCGGCGGGCAGGTGAGGCAGCAGCGTGGTGAGGGCGTCCGGACCCCCGGTGGACGAGCCGATGGCCAGCAGCTCGATGCGGCCGGTGGGCTGGCTTCCGGTGCCGGTGGGCGCGGGCCCGCCCGCTGCCGGCGTGGCCGCACCGGTCGGACGC
>JALYMN010000571.1 GCA_030773675.1 Actinomycetota bacterium | reverse complement strand
GACCACCTCGGCGTCGTCCCAGCGCACCCCCGCCGCGGCGAACGCCCGGGCCACCGACGACACGGCCGGGAGCACTTCCACCTCGCGGCCGGGCACGAGCAGCCGCACCAGCCGCAGCACGCCGAAGAACCCGGGGTCGCCGCTGGCCAGCACCACGACCGGTCCGGGCTCGTCGGCCACCTGCTGCAGCGCGCCCGGGACGTCGTCGCGCAGCACCACCGTGCGCACCTCGTCGGGCAGAGCGAGACGCTCCAGGTGCCAGCGCCCGCCGACGACGAGAGCGGCGGCGGCCACCCGGTCGGCGGCCCGGGCCGGCAGCGGTCCGCCGTCGTACCCGACGACCGTGATCACGCCACCCACGACGGCTCCGTAGCGGCGACGCAGCGGACGCCCTCGGGGTCGACCATCGCCACCCGGGCGGGCAGTCCGCCGAAGCGCTGCAGCACCTCGGCCACCCGCCCGCACAGCGCGTCGCCGCACTCCCGCAGCACGCCGGCCCGCTCCCACAGCTCGTAGGCGTGACGGGCGGTGTTCGCCGCGGCCACCTCCTCGCGCAGGCCGGGCGGGGACAGCTCGGCGAGCACCGACAGGTCGACCTTGCTCCTCGTGTAGTGCGTCATGAGCACACCGCTCGCCAGCTTGGTCAGCTTGCCGACCATGCCGACGAACACGACGTCGGTGAGCCCTTGCTCGCGGGCCGCGGTCAGCGCCGCGCCGGTGAAGTCGCCGACCTCGACGAAGCAGACCTCCGGCAGGTCGGGCAGGAGCCGCATCGCGGCCCCCTCGGTGCGCCCGCCGGTCGCGAGCACCAGGGTCGGCAGCCCCTGCGCGGCCATGACCTGCACCGCCTGGACGACGCTCGCCCGCCACGACGCCGTGCTGAACGGCCGCACGACGCCCGTCGTGCCAAGGATGGAGATGCCGCCGAGTATGCCGAGCCGGGCGTTCGTGGTCCTCTTCGCCCGCTGCTCGCCGTCCGGGACGCTGATCACCACGCGCACGCCGCGGTCGCCGACCGCCTCGGCGACCGCCTGGCGGATCATCCGCCGCGGCACCGGGTTGATCGCCGGGCCGCCGACGTCCAGGCCCAGCCCCGGCTTGGTCACCACCCCGACCCCGACGCCACCGTCGAGCTCGTACTGCGCCGCCCAGGTGACCGTCGCGGTGAGGTGCGCGCCGTGGGTGACGTCCGGGTCGTCGCCGGCGTCCTTGACGACGACCGCCTTGGCCCGGGACGGCGCCACCTCGCAGCGCTCGACCGGGAACGCCACCCGTCGGTCGTCAGGGAGCCCGATCTCGACGCGCGTCTGCACCTGCTGGGTCGCGAGCGCCGTCGCTGCCGCCTTCGCGGCCGCGGCGCTGCAGGTGCCCGTCGTCCAGCCGCTGCGCAGCGGGCCCGTGCGGACCTTGGCCGTGCGCGGCAGGTCGGGCTCGCGCAGCTCCGGGACGTCAGGCACGGCCCGCCTGCCGCGCCCGGAGCTCCGCACGCGCGGCCTTGCTCTCCACCCGGCGGTGCTCGTGGAAGTGCCCCGGGTGGTACAGGTGCGAGCGCGTCCCCGAGCCGGCGAGCGCCGGCCCGACGAGCACCAGCGTGTGCTTGTAGAGCCTGTGCTCGCGGACCTTGTCGGCCAGCTCGCCGAGCGCGCAGGCGAACACGAGCTCGTCGGGCCAGGTCGCGGCATAGGCGACGACGCACGGGGTGGTCTCGTCGTAGGCGCCGCCGGCGAGCAGCTCGTCCTGGAGCTGGCGGGTCCGGGCGGCGGACAGGAACAGCGCCATCGTCGTACCGTGGGCGGCGAAGGACCGCACGGTCTCGCCCGGCGGCATGGGCGTCTTGCCGCCCTCGAGCCGGGTGAGGACGACGGACTGCGTGACCTCCGGCACGGTCAGCTCGCGCTGCACGAGCGCGGCGACGGCGGAGAACGACGACACACCCGGGACCACCTCGGTCTCCAGTCCGAGCGCGGCGCACAGCTCGAGCTGCTCCTGCGTGCCGCCCCACAGCGCCGGGTCGCCGGAGTGCACCCGGGCGACGAGCAGCCCCTCCCGCGCGGCCCGCTCGTAGTGCCCGCGGATGCCCTCCAGCGAGTGCTCGGCGGAGTTGACGATGAGCGCGTCGGGACGGGCGTGCTGCAGCACGTCCTCGTGCACGAGCGAGGCGGCCCAGATGACGATGTCGGCCTCGGCGATGCGCTGCGCGGCGCGCAGGGTGAGCAGGTCCACGGCGCCCGGGCCCGCGCCGACGAAGCACACCCGGCCGGTCACAGCTTGCCCCCGCGCACGACCCGCCGCGCCGGGACGATCACCGTCGACAGGTAGGGGCCCTCGCCCTCGGGCAGCGGTCCGGTGCGCTCGTCGGGCAGGCCGAGCGCGGCGCCGTACACCGCGCCAGCGAGCCGGCCGTGCCGGTCGAGCACCTCGCGCACGCGCTCGAGGTGCCGTCCGCCCTTGTAGGCCACGACGCTGTCGAAGTGGTTGAGCGCCTCCTCGAAGGCGTCGAGCCCGGCGGTCAGCGGCAGCAGCGCGAGCGACTCGGTGCCCTCGCAGAGCACGGTGCCGGTACGGGCGGCGAGGTCCTGCATGGCGGTGATCCCCGGGACGGTCGCGACCTCGACGTGCGGCACCCGCTCGCGCACCGCGTCGGCGAGGTAGGTGAACGTGCTGTAGACGTTGGGGTCGCCGAGAGTCGCGAAGGCGACGGACGCCGCCCCGCCGCGCAACGCCTCGGCCACCGCGTCGGCCGCCGCGTCCCAGGCCGACAGCCGCTCCGGCGTCGTCCCGCCGCGGTCGTCGAGGGCGAACACCAGCCGGCGGAGCCGGTCGTGCGTGACGTGCGCCCGCACGGTCGCCTCGGCGCGGCCCTGCTCGTGCGGGTCCATCACCGGGACGACGACGAGGTCGGCCGCCTCGAGCACCCGCACGGCCTTGACGGTCACGAGGTCGGGGTCGCCGGGCCCCACGCCCACCCCGGTCAGGCGCACGCGGGCACCCGCACCCGCGCCGCCGCCGTCACGAACCGCTCGGCCGCACCGAGCACCCCGGCCCAGTGCAGGTGCAGGTAGCTGGCGTGCACGCCGTCCCGCACGAAGCCCTCGCCGTCCTGCCAGGCGGGCGGCGTGCCGCCGTCCGGCTCGACCGTGGTGCGGTGGAACTCGTGGCCGGTGACCGGCGCAGTCGGCATCCAGGACCTGGTCGCGGCGGCGGTCTCGCGGTAGCCGAGCGTGAGGCGCGGCGTCATCCGCCCGGACGCCGGCAGCACCCCGCACATCGGCAGGCCGTCGAGCCGTGCGCAGAGGTAGAGCAGCCCGGCGCACTCGGCGCTGACCGGCGCGCCGCTCGCCGCCAGCCGCGCGACCTCGGCGCGCAGCGGGGCGTTCGCCGACAGCCCCTCCGCGTACACCTCGGGGAAGCCGCCGCCGACCACGAGCGCGGCGGTGCCCGCGGGCAGGGCCTCGTCG
>JALYMN010000570.1 GCA_030773675.1 Actinomycetota bacterium | reverse complement strand
CTGCTGACCGCCGGGAACGTCGCGGCCGCGCTTCCGCTGCTGCAGGAGGCGGCGGCACTCGCCGAGCGCGCCGGCGACGACCCCGGCACGGCGGCTGCAGTCAACGCTCTCGGCCTCGCGCACCTGGCCGCGCACGACGCCCCGTCCGCCGCGGCGGTGCTGCGCCGCGCCCTCGCCTTCGCCCCGCGCACCGTTCGCCCCGCAGAGCACGCGATGGTCAAGGCCAACCTCGCGCTCGCGCAGGAGCAGGCCGGCGACGCGGCCCGCGCACGGCTCGCCGCGCGACAGGCCCTGGCGGTGAGCTCCGCCGCAGCGCCCGTGCGCGCGCAGGCGCAGCAGGTGCTGTCGCGGCTGCCCGGCGACGCCGCCGACGACCTGCTCGCCGTGTTGGACAGCGAGCCGCCGGACGAGTGGATCGGCGTCCTTCGCGAGGAGCTGCTGCGCGCTGCAGAGCTGCCGGGCGACGAGCGGTGCGTTCTCGTCCGCGGGTTCCTCGACGGCGTCCTCGCCCGACCTGAGCGGGCGCACGCGCTGGCGCAGAGCCTGCTGAGCGTCGTGCTCGAGCTGCCGTCACGCCCGTACGACGTGCTGGTCACGGCGATCGTCGAGGCGTCCCGGCAGCGCGCGCAGGAGGACGTCGACCGTCTCCAAGCCGTGGTCGGGTCGGCGATGGCGAGGTTCGCGATCCCGCAGTGGCAGCGGCTCGCCGCAAGCCTCAACGCGGCGGCGACGGCGGCGGGCCGTCCGGCGACGTGGCGGTGACCGGCGACCTCGACGCCCCTGCCGTGCACGCCGCGCTCGGCGACCGACCGGTGCGCGCCTACCCCGCGCTGCTGTCGACCGAGCCGGTCGCGATGGCCTGGGCCCGCGAGGGCGCTCCCTCGGGTGCCGTTGTCGTCGCCGACTACCAGGCGTCGCCGCGCGGCAGGGGCGGTTGGCCGTGGACCGTGCGGCCCGGAACCGGGCTCGGCTTCACCCTGCTCGCGCGCCCGGAGTTGCCGCCCGAGCGGGAGGGCTGGCCGTACGTCGCCTGCCTGCTCGGGCTGCACGACGTCGTCGGCGCGGCGGGCAGCGGCTTGGTGTGGCCGGATACGGTGTGCGCCCAGGACGGAGGGGCGCTCGCCCGGCTCGGCGTCCACGTCGAGCTCGGGCCGTGGCGCACCGAGTGGGCGACCGTGACCGTGCTGGTCGAGGGCGCCGCGCCGCCGCGGGCACCGCTGCTGTCCCGGCTCGTCGAGGCGGTCGAGCGGCGGCTCGACCAGCCCGTGGAGCAGGTGCGCCGGGACTACCACCCGCTCTGCACCACCCTGGGGCGCCAGCGCAGGGCGCGGCTGATCCCGCTCGGACCGGGTGGCCCCGAGGTCACCGGGGAGGCCGTCGACGTGCTCGCTGACGGAGCGCTGGTGCTTCGCACGGCGCGCGGGTCGCGCGTCGCCGTCCCGCCGCAGAACCTGGGGATGCTCGAAGAGCCGCAGGGCCCGGTCGAGCCCCCGGAGCATCTGCTCGGCGGGACAGCCAGCAGGAACAACTCAGCTCAGCAGGGCGACGACCTGGCCGGACGACGACCTGGACATCCCACGCGGTAGCGCGTCAAGCGGGAGGTTGGTCCTGCGGTTGGTAGCGCGGCCAGGCGGTGGCCTTGTCGTCGCGGGTGCCGTGGCGTCGGCAGCCGTGCAGGATGCCGACGAGGCGGTTGCCGACGGCGCGCAGCGCCTGATGAGGGATGGCGCCGGCGGCGCGCGCACGATCTAGGTCTGGACCTCGACCCTCGGGCCTGCCTGACACGGTGGTCGACCCACCCACGGCTCAGGCACCGACTCGACCACAAGATCAAGCAAGTGCAGCCCCTTAGCGAGACACCGCCTCGAGCGCCTCGAGCCGGTCGAGCTCCTCGATCAGCGCCCACCACAGACCCCAGTCGCGGTGGTCCATTCCCTCACTGCTCGACGCGCTGGCGATGGCCAGCCTCATGCGGTCGCGCAGCGCGAAGGCGTGCCCCCAGCTGCCGTGGCGGTCAAGGCCGTCGAGCTCGTCGAGCAGCACCCGCAGCGCGTCCAGCCCCGGTGACGGCGTCAGCCGGTCGCCCTCCACCATCCCGCTGAGCTCCTCGACGAGCTGCAGCAGCGGCGCCCGCCGTACCTCGGCGCGCACCATGGCGAGCGCGTCCTCGAGCGCCGCCGCGGCGAGCGGGCTGAGCCCCTCGCCCGGCCCGACGTGCGCCGGCTCGACCTCGATCGCCACGGTGCGCGCCGGGAGCGCCTGAAAGCCGGACGCGACCTCGACGAGCAGGTCGACGTGCACGTAGCCGGTGACCGCATCGCCGACGGCCGCCTGGAAGTCGGCCGGGTCGACCGCTGTGGGCTGCACGCGTTGCCGCGCGACGGTGCCCGGCGGCCGGTCGCGCCGGACGGCCGTGACGAGCACCAGGGTCTGCGGGCGCAGGTCCTCGAGCCGCTGGACGACCGCGACCGCGCCGTAGTGCAGGTCCTCGGCGAGCACGTGCGGAAGGGCCTCTGCGCGCAGCCGTTCGACGGCGAGCCGGCCGAGGTCGAGGTCGCCCTGGAACAGCTCGTAGACGCCGCCGACGAGGACCGTCACGCCCGAGTCAGTCACCGCCGCACGAGCATGTGTTGACCTCGCGCACGACCTCGCCGTCCCCGGTATGCGCGTGTGTGGTGCACGGCATGCACGGGTCGAAGCTGCGGATGCCGCGCAGCATGTCGATGCTGGTGAAGCGCTGCGGGTCCGACACGTCTTCGATGATCGGCGTGTTCATGACCGCCTCCTCGTACGGACCCGGCTGGCCCCAGGGGTCGCGCGGGGAGGCGTTGATGGTCGACGGCGTGCAGATCTGGTAGTTGACGATCTTGCCCTTGTCCATGACGAGGTGGTGCGTGAGCCACCCGCGGCCGGCGCCCCACCAGCCGACGCTGCGCCGCTCGTCCTTGGGGATGGCTTTCTCGAGCTCGCTCGGGTTCATCGCGGCCACCCGCTTCTCGCCCTGCTTCATGAGCTTGTAGGCCTCGAGCAGGCTCTCGAGCGCGACGAGCTGGCTGAACAGGTAGTGGTAGGCCCGGCCGCGGTTGCGCTCGAAGGCGTTCCAGCGCGCTGGCACGTGCCACTCGACCTCGTGCTCGCCGGTTTCCCCCTTCGGCACGACGAACCGCATGCTGGACCCCGTCGCGCTCATGAAGTCGCTGGCCGGCATCTTCTGCGCCAGCGCCGTCACGAGCAGCCGCGAGTAGCAGCCGGCCTCGACGACCGAGCGGTCCCAGCGCGGCGAGGTCGACCAGGTGTACTTGTCCTTCCAGTCCCGGCCGCCGGGCTTGGGCAGCGTCCGCTTGTTCCACGGGTGGTACGGCGAGATCGGGTTGCCGAGCATGTCGGTCGCGTACCGGGAGGTGTGCGACGGCTCGTAGTAGGAGTGCTCGACGAACTCCTCCCAGCCAATGTTGATGTCGGTGAGCCGCGTCGTGACCAGCTCGCCGTTCAGCACGACGCCCGGCGTGGACCAGCGCTTCTCGCCCCAGCGATTGCAGTTCTCGTACGTCGCGTCGTAGGCGTAGGGGTCGTCCCAGTACCCCGGGTCGATGTGGTTGGTCGGGCGGTAGCCGACGAACTGGTAGCGGTCGTCGGCCTCGTAGAAGAACTGCGGAATGTCGTCCCAGACCGCCATCATCCGCTGCGCGTAGTCGAAGATCTTGCCGAGCCGCGAGTGGAACTCGTTGAGCGTCTGCAGGGTGAGCGTCGTGGAGACGCCGCCTGGCACGACGTTCTCAGGGTGCGGGTACTTGCCGGTGAGCAGCACGACCATCTCGCGCGACAGCCGGGTGAACTCAAGCCCCTCCCGGTAGAGCTTGCCGGTCAGCGGGTTCAGCGCGGTCGCGAGGTCGGCCATCGTCTTGAACCCGTGGATGTGCGCGTGCGGGCACGGCCAGGCCTCGGCCCTCGGCCACAGCTCCGGGTTGCTCGCCTTGAGCACGGCCTCGCTGTAGTCGGGGCCGGCGAGCAGGTACAGGTGCAGCGGGTTGTCGTAGCCCATCTCCGCGGCCTCGGTCATGTTGCGCACGACTGTGCCGAGCGGGGGCGGACAGATGCCCATCGCGGCCTCGATCGCGTACGCAGCGGCATGCGCGTGCACGCCACCGCACACACCGCACGCGCGCGACGACACGAAGATGGCGTCTCGCGGGTCGCGCCCCATAAGGATGACCTCGTAGCCGCGGAACAGCGTCGCCTGCGCGTGCGAGTCCAGGTAGGCACCCTTGTCGAGGTCGGCGGTCACGTGCACCGCGAGCGCACCGGCGATGCGCGTCACCGGGTCCATGTTGAGGTCCTTGATGTGGCCGTTGCGGGCCACCAGGCGCTCGATCTTGGCGGTGCGCTCCTCCTCGGTCACGGCGATCGCGGGCGTCGCGACGGTGAGGTCGTACGGGTTAGGAATGCCGCCGCGCAGCGTGGCGTTGCCGCGCTCGTCGAACTCCACCGGCAGGGTTTTGAAGCACATGCTGGAGGGGCTCCTGTCGGATCAGCCGCGCGGGCGGGGGCTGCCGCCGCTGGGGGCCTCGTCGCGCTTGCCCCAAACGTCGGCCTCGTTGCGCCCGGTGTCCTTGGCGCGGCGCATTCTGTTGTAGAACTTGTGGCCGACGTCCGCCAGCGGCGACGGCTCGGACTTCTCCCGTGAGAACGCGCTCGGCGTCGCGCGCTGCCGGTCCCAGCGCACCTCGCGGTTGAGGTTGTTGTTGCTGAACTTGCGCAGCGGCCGGATGACGCTGCCCACCATGCGCGACACGGTGGTGGACGCCATCGAGCCGGGTGGCCGCTTGTAGAACGGCGTGAACTTGTCGGGGAAGCCCGGCATGGTGCACCCGATGCACGCGCCGCCGGCGTTCATGCAGCCGCCGACGTGGTTGATCATGCCGCGCGAGGTGATGTTGCAGTTCACGACCGGCCCCCAGCAGCCGATCTCGACCAGGCACTCCGGGTCGCCGAACTCCTGCGCGAACGCCCCCTCCTCGTAGTAGGCGCCGCGCACGCAGCGGCGGTGGACGGTCTCGCCGAACAGCCACGCCGGGCGGCCCAGCTCGTCGAACTCGGGCAGCGGGCCGAAGCCCTGCAGGAAGTACAGGACGGCGGCGACCGTCTCGTTGAAGTTGTCACCGATCGGCGGGCAGCCCGGGACGTTCACGACGGGAACTCCGAGGACCGAGCGGTAGTCCTTGCCGAGGAAGTCCATGAGGCTCATGGCACCGGTCGGGTTGCCCTCCGCGGACGGGATACCGCCCCAGGTCGCACAGGTGCCAATCGCGATCATCGCCGCGGCATTGGGCGCAAGCCGTGCGATCCACTCCGTCGCGCTGACCGGACGCAGCTCGCCGTCCGGTCCCCAGGGCTCCTCTCCCTGCGCCGACCAGTAGCCCCCAGCCTGATAGGCCGCGAGCTCGTCCATGATCGAGCCCTCGAGGATGACGACGTACGGCGCGTCGAGTTCGCCGAGGACGGCCTGCTCGGCGGGTCGCAGGTAGTGCGCGCCAGCCTCCATGTTGATGACCGGGTGGTGCAGGACGACGCGTGGGATGCCCGGGTGCGCGCCGAGCAGCAGGCTCTCGAGGCTGGGCGTCGTGCCGCCGGTGACCGCCACGCTGCAGCCGTCGCAGCTCGCGCCGGCGAACCAGAAGGCGTGCACCTTCTCGAGCGGGCCGAAGCGCTCTGGCGCGCTCATGGTCGGGACGAGGTCTTCCATCATGGCGCGAGCCGGCATCCCGAAGTCGCCGAGCGCCTCGTAGTCGTGGTAGCGGTCGACGGGTCCGAGCCCGTCGAGCAGCTCCTGCGCCGGCGTGCGGTCGACCTGCCGAGGAGTGCGCGTCTGCCGGTCTGCCATGTGCTGCTCCGGTGCACCGAGGGCCATCAGGGGGACGGTGTGGCCTGGATCACAAAAGCTTCTAGGTGCAACGTACACCTAGCGGTCGTCCGGTGTACGGTGCGGGAACTTCGCGATCGTTGCGGCCCCCGGAGGTCCCGTGAACGGTTGGACTCTCGGCATCGTCATCGGCGCGGTGGTCGTCGCGGTGGTCGTGGGAGTGCTGCTGCTGATGATCCACGGCGCCCGGCAGACGGCGGAGAAGGCGGAGCTCGTCCTCGCCGCCTTGCACGGCACGCGGGACGGGACGCAGGGGCTCTGGCAGCTCGGCGCCACGGTCAAGACCGCTGAGCGGATCGTCTCGGCGGCGGCCGACGCACGCCACAGCCTGACGCCGGGGGGGCGGGCATGAGCGACGACGCGTACTGGTCGCTCGCGCTCGGGCTGGGCCTCCTCGCGGCCGTCGTGGCCGTCGTCCTGCTCGAGGTCTTCCTGCGCCAGGTCCACCGCATCGAGCGGGGCGCCGGGCTGGTGTGGCAGGCGGGCAAGGAGGTCGCCCGCAACACCGCGACGACCTGGCTGCTCCCCGAGACCTCGAAACGGCTCGACCTGCTCACCGACGAGGCGCTGCAGCACGTCGCGCTGCTCAGCCCCCCGCCGGCCGCGCCGGCGCGAGGCGCGATGCGGGGGCCGCGATGAAGGGTCTGCTCATCACGCTGACCCTCGTCGAGATCGTTCTCGTCGCAGTCGTGCTCGTGTACTACCTGGTGCGCATCGCCGCGTCCCTGCGCCGCACGTCGGTGCTGCTCGGCAAGGTGGCGTTCGGTGTGCGGGCCATCGAGACGCAGACCCAGGTCATCGGCCCGTCGGTGCTGACGGTCAACGACCAGCTGACGGGTATCGCCGACGCCCTCGCCGACCTCACGGGCCTCGCCGACGCAGCGGCGTCCAACGCGCGGCGCTGACCCGTGGACGAGCTGCACCCGCCGAAGTCCGCAGCGCTGCGCGCGCTCTACTGGCGCAGCGAGATCCTGCAGGTCATGTACTGGCTGCGCGGCGAGGGGCTCGGCGAGGTCGTCGACGCACCGCTGCTCCAGCGCTTCCTGGGCGTGGAGGCCGAGGTGG
>JALYMN010000569.1 GCA_030773675.1 Actinomycetota bacterium | reverse complement strand
CACGCCCACCACTACCTGGGCTTCGCGCGGGGGCAGGCGGACCTGTTCATCGCGACCCAGCGGCTCAAGCCCCTGCTCTACACCGTCCGGGTGCTGCTCACCGGCGTCCACCTGATGCGCACGGGGGAGGTGCAGGCCCACCTGCCGACGCTGCTGTCGCTCGTCCCGGAGGCGCCGGAGTGGACCGAGGAGGCGCTGCAGCGCAAGGCGTCGGCCGAGCGCGGCCCGGTCGGCGGCGTCGTCGACGCCGACACCGCCCTCGCGGCCGTGGCACGGCTCGCGGCGCTGCTCGAGGGGGAGCGGGAGCGCTCGGCGCTGCCCGTCGCGCCGACGGCGGAACCCGCGCTGCACGACCTCGTCGTACGGGTGCGCCTGCACGGCCTGTGGCCCCGCCCTGAGGCCCCGGGCCCGGCGACGGCCGCTCGCTACCCTGGACGCGACACGCTCCCGAGCGCGCGCTGCGCGGAGCGTCCCGAACTCCTCTCGACGACGGCGGTCTGTGTGGCGACGACGAACGACCTCAAGAACGGCATGGTGCTCAGCCAGGACAACGGCCTGTGGTCCGTCGTCGAGTTCCAGCACGTCAAGCCCGGCAAGGGCGGCGCGTTCGTGCGCACCAAGCTCAAGAACGTCGTGAGCGGGAAGGTCGTCGACAAGACGTTCAACGCCGGCACGAAGGTCGACGTCGCACAGGTCGACAAGCGCGACATGACGTTTCTCTACCGCGAGGGCGAGGACTTCGTCTTCATGGACAAGGACACGTTCGACCAGCTGTACGTGCCGTCGCAGACGGTCGGCGGCAACGCCGACTACATGCTGGAGAACACCGACGCCGTCGTCGCCGTCCACGAGGGCAACGCCCTGTACGTCGAGCTGCCCGCGAGCGTCGAGCTCGTCGTGCAGCACACCGACCCGGGCCTGCAGGGCGACCGCTCCACCGGCGGTACCAAGCCGGCGACGCTCGAGACCGGGGCCGAGATCCAGGTGCCCCTGTTCCTCACTCCCGGCGAGAAGATCAAGGTCGACACCCGCGACGGCTCCTACCTCGGGCGCGTCTCGTCGTGAGACGCCGGCACCGACGGGCCCGCGGGTGAGAGCGCGCAGCAAGGCGCGCAAGCGCGCGGTCGACGTGCTCTACGAGACGGCGCTGCGCAACGGCTCGGCGCTGGCCGTCCTGCGGGAGCGGCTCGCCCAGGCCGACCCGCCGGTGCCGGAGTACGCCGTCGAGCTCGTCGAGGGCGTCACGGCGCACCAAGCGCGCATCGACGAGCTGCTGACGACGTACGCCGAGGACTGGACGCTCGAGCGCATGCCGGCGGTCGACCTCGCCGTGCTGCGGGTGGGCGCGTTCGAGCTGCTCTACCGCGACGACGTCCCGGACCAGGTGGCGGTCAGCGAGGCGGTCGAGCTCGTGAGCAGCCTGTCGACGGACGAGAGCCCGCGGTTCGTCAACGGGCTCCTCGGTCGGCTGCTGCAGCTCAAGCCCAGCCTGGCCGTCTGACCGGCCGCCATCGCGAGCCCGAGGGACGCCGCCGCCCCCTGCCCCCCGCTGGGCACGGCTGACGACTCGCTGGCCACCGGAGACGATCTTCGTCACGTCGCGACCCCTGCGGCGTGTCGCCGACGATCCGGCGAAGATCGCCCACGGTCGGGTACGTCGGCGCGCGGCGCTCGGGCGGGGACCGGCGTCAGGCCTCGACGGCCCGGCGCGCCTCCGCGGACAGCACGCCCCACCCGATGAGCTGCTCGGTGAGCGCGCCGGGGGACGCGTCGTAGATCACGGCAAGCGAGCGCAGGTCCTCCTGGCGGATCGACAGGACCCGGCCGTTGTAGTCGCCGCGCTGGCTCTGGATCGTCGCGGCGTAGCGCGCCAGCGGCGCGGCCTGGTCGGCCGGCACCTGCTGCAGCTGCTCGAGGTCGATGACGATGCGGGCGCTCGGCTCGGTGAGGACCAGCGAGGTGCCCTCCGGCAGCAGCTCGCTCACCGGCACGCCGTAGAAGTCGGCCAGCTCGGACAGCCGCTGCACGGTCACGGCCCGGTCACCGCGCTCGTAGGAGCCGACGACGACCGCCTTCCAGCGTCCCTGCGACTTCTCCTCCACTCCGTGGAGGGACAACCCCTGCTGCGTCCGGATCGCGCGCAGCCGGGCTCCGAGCGCCTTGGCGTAGTCGGTCACCGAACCTCCGTCGTCGTGCGCGAAGGCCGTCCTCGCGCTGCGGGCCGGCTCCGGGACCGCCCTGCCCGGCCGGCAGGAGGAGCCGGACGACCAGGGCGGGCGCCAGCGCCAGCCGCTACAGAGCGTGACGATAAGCGGGGGTGGAAAAGTGGTCAAGCAGGCCACCCGTATGGGGGACGGGCGTCACCTGGAGGGGTGGCTGGTCTGCGTGCGGTAGCGTCGCAGCCGCCTGCGCGAGCACCTCGGGCGCGCCGTGACGATCGCTCCCCCAGAACATCACAGACCAGCCCAGACCACAGCCCTCCACCGAGCCCGTCCCGTGAGGCGGGGAAGGAGGCCGAGCCGGTGACGGCTGCCCCTGCGTCCGGTCCGCGCGACCCGGCCCCGAGCCCGGCGACGGGCGGAGCGCCCGCTGCCAAGACGGTCCTGTCCGCGGCCGACGTCGGCCGGGTGGTCGACCGGATGGCCCACGAGCTGCTCGAGAAGACCGGCGGCGGCAGCGACGTCGTCCTGCTCGGCATCCCGACCCGGGGCAGCACGCTGGCGCGCCGGCTCGCCGCCCGCGTGCACGCCTTCGAGAGCGTCGTCGTGCCGGCCGGCTCCCTGGACCCGACGATGTACCGCGACGACCTGCGGCTGAAGAGCCCGCGCGCGCTCGGGCAGACCGAGCTGCCGCCGGACGGCGTCGACGGACGGCTCGTCGTCCTCGTCGACGACGTGCTCATGAGCGGACGGACCGTCCGGGCAGCGCTCGACGCGCTGTCCGACCTCGGGCGGCCGCGTGCGGTGCAGCTCGCCGTCCTGGTCGACCGGGGACACCGCGAGCTGCCGATCCGCGCCGACTACATCGGCAAGAACATCCCGACCAGCCTGCGCGAGACCGTGTCGGTGCTGCTCACCGAGCACGACGGGCGCGACGGCGTGCTGCTGGGGGTGCGGCCGTGACCCGCTCCCGCCACCTGCTCTCCGCCGGAGACCTCAGCCTGGACGACGCCCTGCTCGTGCTCGACACCGCCGAGGAGCTCGCCCACGTGGGGGAGCGGACGGTCAAGAAGCTCCCGACCCTGCGCGGCCGGACCGTCGTCAACCTGTTCTTCGAGGACAGCACCCGCACCAAGACAAGCTTCGAGCTCGCCGCCAAGCGCCTGTCGGCCGACGTCATCACCTTCTCGGCCAAGGGCTCGAGCGTGTCCAAGGGGGAGACGCTCAAGGACACCGCGCTCACGCTCGAGGCGATGGGCTCCGACGCCGTCGTCATCCGGCACTCCTGGTCCGGCGCGCCGGTCAACCTCGCCCGCTGGGTGCGCGGCTCGGTCGTCAACGCCGGCGACGGGACGCACGAGCACCCCACCCAGGCGCTGCTCGATGCCTTCACCATGCGCCGCCGGCACGGCCGGGTCGAGGGGCTGCGCGTGACGATCGTGGGCGACGTGCTGCACAGCCGGGTCGCGCGCAGCAACGTGCTGCTGCTGTCGACCCTCGGCGCGGAGGTCACCCTCGTCGCCCCGCCGACGCTGCTCCCGGTTGGCGTCGAGACCTGGCCCGCGCAGGTCTGCTACGACCTCGACGCCGTGCTGCCGCACAGCGACGTCGTCATGATGCTGCGGGTGCAGCGGGAGCGGATGGGCGCCGCGTACTTCCCCAGCCAGCGCGAGTACGCCCGGCGCTACGGGCTCGACGCGCGCCGGGTCGGACAGCTCAAGGACGACGCCGTCGTCATGCACCCCGGCCCCATGGTCCGCGGGATGGAGATCGCCTCCGAGGTCGCCGACGGCGTCCGCAGCACGATCGTCGAGCAGGTGACCAACGGCGTGAGCGTCCGGATGGCGGTGCTCTACCTGCTGCTCGGCGGCGCCGAGCCGGCCATCGGGCCGCAGGCGCCTGCGGGTGGGGGGACCGCGTGACCGGCTGGCTGCTGCGGGGCGTCCGGCCGTACGGCGAGGGCGACCCCCTCGACGTCCGGCTCGACGACGGCCGCGTCGCCGAGATCGGCACCGGACTGCCCGAGGGCGACAGCCGCACCGTCGACGCCACCGGCTGCGTGCTCCTGCCGGGCCTCGTCGACCTGCACACCCACCTGCGCGAGCCGGGCCGCGAGGACGCCGAGACCGTCGAGACCGGCACGCTCGCCGCGGCGCTCGGCGGGTTCACCGCCGTCCACGCCATGGCCAACACCGATCCGGTCGCCGACACCGCGGGCGTGGTCGAGCAGGTCTGGCGGCTCGGCCGCGAGGCCGGGCACTGCGACGTCGCGCCTGTGGGCGCGGTCACCGTCGGCCTCGGCGGCGAGCGCATGGCCGAGCTCGGCACGATGGCCGACAGCGCGGCCCGAGTGCGGGTGTTCAGCGACGACGGCAGGTGCGTGAGCGACGCGAGCCTCATGCGCCGGGCGCTCGAGTACGTCAAGGCCTTCGACGGCGTCATCGCCCAGCACGCGCAGGAGCCCCGGCTCACCGTCGGCGCCCAGATGAACGAGGGCGTCACCTCCAGCCGGCTGGGCCTGGCCGGCTGGCCGGCGGTCGCCGAGGAGGCGGTCATCGCCCGCGACTGCCTGCTCGCCGCCCACGTCGGCAGCCGGCTGCACGTCTGCCACGTGAGCACCGCCGGCAGCGTCGAGCTGATCCGCTGGGCCAAGAGCAAGGGCTGGGACGTCACGGCCGAGGTGACCCCGCACCACCTCGTGCTCACCGACGAACTGGCGGCGACGTACGACCCGTTCTACAAGGTCAACCCGCCACTGCGCACCGCCGCGGACGTCGAGGCGCTGCGCGCCGGACTCGCCGACGGCACGGTCGACTGCGTGGCGACCGACCACGCCCCGCATGCGCTGGAGGACAAGGAGTCGGAGTGGGGCGTCGCCCTGCCCGGCATGACCGGCCTGGAGACCGCGCTCGGCGTCGTCGCCGAGACGATGGTGCTGCCCGGCCGGCTCACTTGGCGCCAGGTCGCCGAGCGGCTGTCGGAGACCCCGGCGCGGATCGGCCGGCTGGAGGACCACGGGCGCCCGCTCGCCGTCGGTGAGCCCGCGAACCTGTGCGTCGTCGACCCTGCAGCGGCCTGGACGGTCGACGCGCGGCGCATGGCGACGCGCAGCCTCAACACGCCCTTCGCCGGGCGCCGGCTCCCGGTGCAGGTGGTCGCCACCTTCCTGCGCGGCCGGCCGACCGTGCTCGGCGGGCAGCCCGCGTGAACCTCGACCGGGTCCTGCTCACCCTCGCCGTGCTCGGTTTCGCCGGCCTGGTCTACCTGCTCATGCTCAAGGGGTGGCGCGGCCGGCAGCGCCGGCAGGGCGACCTGCCCCCGCCGCCGCCGGTGCCGGCCGACCCCGGCGGCGTCCTGGTCGGCGCGACGCCGGGACTGTTCGTCGGCACGGTGTTCGCCGGCGACTGGCTCGACCGGGTCGTCGTGCACGGCCTGTCGTCCCGCTCGGCCGGCTGGCTGACCGTGCACACCCGCGGGGTGCTCGTCGAGCGCGAGGGCGCCGGCGACCTCTGGCTGCCCTACGACGCGGTCGACGACGCCGAGCCCGGCGAGGCGCTCGCCGGCAAGGTCGTCGGAAGGGAGGGGCTGCTCGTGCTCACCTGGCGGCTCGGCGGCCGCGTGCTGCAGAGCGCGTTCCGGGCCGACGACCACGCCCTGCACCGCCGCATGGCGGACGCCGTGCGGGCGTCGCTGCCGGTGGGGCCGCCCCCCGACGCCGCCCCTCGTGACCTGCCCACCCGACAGGAAGGTTCCGCGTGACCCGCCCCCCCGCCCTGCTCGTCCTCGAGGACGGCCGCACCTTCCGCGGCGAGGCGTACGGCGCCGTCGGCGAGACCTTCGGCGAGGCCGTCTTCAACACCGGCATGACCGGCTACCAGGAGACGCTCACCGACCCGAGTTACCACAAGCAGGTCGTCGTCATGACCGCGCCGCAGATCGGCAACACCGGCGCCAACGACGACGACATGGAGAGCGGCCGCATCTGGGTCAGCGGCTTCGTCGTCCGCGACCCGTCGCGCGTGCCGAGCAGCTGGCGCAGCACCCGCAGCCTGGACGACGAGCTCGCCGCGCAGGGCGTCATAGGCGTCAGCGGCGTCGACACCCGAGCGCTCACCCGCCACCTGCGCGAGCGGGGCGCGATGCGCACCGGCATCTTCTCGGGCGACTGGGCCTCCGGCGACGCGCTCGCCGACCCCGACACGCTCGTCGAGCGGGTGCGGTCGAGCCCGCCGATGGAGGGTGCCGACCTCGCCCACGAGGTCACGACGCCCGAGGCGTACGTCGTCCCCGCCGTCGGCGACAAGCGCTTCACCGTCGCCGCGGTCGACCTCGGCCTCAAGCGGGCGACCCCGCGCTACATGGCCCGGCAGGGCTGCGAGGTGCACGTGCTGCCGGCGACGACCAGTGCCGACGAATTGCTCGCGCTGCGCCCGGACGGCGTGTTCTTCTCCAACGGTCCCGGCGACCCAGCGACGACCGACGGCCCGGTGGCCGCCGCGCAGGGCGTGCTCGCGGCGGGCGTGCCGCTGTTCGGCATCTGCTTCGGCAACCAGATCCTCGGCCGGGCGCTCGATTTGGGCACCTACAAGCTGCGCTTCGGCCACCGCGGCCTGAACCAGCCGGTGCTCGACCGGGTCAGCGGCACCGTACGGGTCACCAGCCACAATCACGGCTTCGCCGTCGACGCCCCGCTGGACCGG
>JALYMN010000568.1 GCA_030773675.1 Actinomycetota bacterium | reverse complement strand
GTCCGCCGCCGTGCCCGGCGTCCCGGCCGGCTGCTCGGCGGTCCCGTCCTGCCGCTCGGGGCGGCGTTCGAGGAGCCGCCGCCGCCCTCGCCCGCCTCCTAACATCTGTCGGGTGGCGGCGCAGCGGCAGGACAGGGACACCCTCGAGACCCGCGACCGGTTGCTGCTGCTCGACGGGCACTCGCTCGCCTACCGGGCCTTCTTCGCGCTGCCAGTCGAGAACTTCTCCACCACCACCGGGCAGCCGACCAACGCGGTGTACGGCTTCACTGCGATGCTCATCAACGTCCTGCGCGACGAGCAGCCCACCCACATCGCGGTGACCTTCGACGTGTCGAAGTCGACCTTCCGCAACGAGGCCTACGCGGAGTACAAGGCGGGCCGGACGTCGGCGCCGGACGCGTTCCGCGGCCAGGTGTCGCTGGTCCGGGAGGTGCTCGACGCGCTGCGCATCCCGATCGTGACGGCGGAGGGGTACGAGGCCGACGACGTCATCGCCACCCTCGCGACGCAGGCGGCGTCCGACGGGATGGACGTGCTCGTCGTGACCGGCGACCGCGACGCGTTCCAGCTCGTCGACGACCGGGTCACCGTGCTCTACAACAGCCGCGGGGTGTCCGACATGAAGCGGATGACGCCGGAGGCGGTCCGCGAGAAGTACGGCCTGTCGCCCGAGCAGTACCCGGAGTTCGCGGCGCTGCGCGGCGACCCCAGTGACAACCTGCCCGGCATCCCCGGTCTCGGCGAGAAGACCGCGACCAAGCTCATCCAACAGTACGGCGACGTCGCGAGCCTCGTCGACCACGTCGACGAGGTGAAGGGCAAGGTCGGCGACAACCTGCGCGCCGGCCTCGCCGCGGTGGTGCGCAACCGGCAGCTCACCGAGCTGGTCCGCGACGTGCCGCTCGAGGTGCGGCCGCAGGAGCTCCGCCTGGGCCAGTGGGACCGCGACCAGGTGCACGAGGTCTTCGACGCGCTGCAGTTCCGGGTGCTGCGCGAGCGGCTCTACGCCACCCTGTCCGCGGTGGAGCCGGAGGCCGAGCACGGCTTCGAGGTCGCCGCGCGGGTGCTCCGGCCGGGGGAGGTCCGGGCGTTCCTCGCCGGGCTGCCGGCCGGCGTCCGGGTCGGGCTGCACGTGCGGGGGGTGTTCGCGCGCGGGTCCGGCGACGTGCACGGGGTCGGGGTCGCGTGCGTCACGCCCGAGGCGGGCCAGGAGGAGCAGTCGCCCCCCGAGGGCGAGCGCGACGACGACGCGGCGTACGTCGACCTGCTGGCGACGACGGCGGACGACGACGACGCGCTCGCCGCCTGGCTCGCCGACGCGGCGGTGGCCAAGGCGCTGCACGACGCGAAGGGGCCGCTCAACGGGCTGCGCGCCCGCGGCTTCGAGCTGGCGGGGGTCACGAGCGACACCGCGCTCGCGGCGTACCTGGCGCTGCCCGGGCAGGGCGTGTTCGACCTCGCCGACCTGGCGCTGCGCTACCTGCGCCGCGAGCTGCGCGCCGAGCCGCGCACCGACGGTCAGCTGACCATGGACGGCGCGCTGTTCAGCGACGACGGCGGCGAGCAGGACGAGGCGGCCGCCGACGCGGTGCTGCGCGCCCGGGCCGTCGCCGACCTCGCCGTGGCGCTCGACCGCGACCTCGAGCGGCGCGGCGGCACCCGGCTGCTGCGCGACGTCGAGCTGCCGCTCGTGCAGGTGCTCGCCGACGCCGAGCGCACCGGCATCGCGGCCGACGTCGACCACCTGCAGGCGCTCGAGACCCGGCTGCGCGAGCAGGTGAAGCTGGCGGCGGAGGCGGCGTACGAGACCGTCGGCCACGAGTTCCACCTCGGCTCGCCGAAGCAGCTGCAGCAGCTGCTGTTCGAGGAGCTGGGCCTGCCGAAGACCAAGAAGATCAAGACCGGCTACACGACGGACGCCGACGCGCTGCAGAACCTGCTCGGCACGCACCCGGTCATCGAGGCGCTGCTGCAGCACCGCGAGATCACCCGGCTGCTCATGGTGGTGGAGAAGCAGCTGCTGCCGACTGTGGCCGAGGACAGCCGCATCCACACGACGTTCAAGCAGATGGTCGCCGCAACGGGCCGGCTGTCAAGCGACAACCCGAACCTGCAGAACGTGCCGATCCGCACCCAGCAGGGGCGCGAGATCCGGCAGGGGTTCGTCGCGGGACCCGGCTTCGAGGCGCTCATGACGGCCGACTACAGCCAGATCGAGATGCGGATCATGGCGCACCTGTCCGGCGACGAGGGGCTCAAGCAGGCGTTCCTCTCGGGGGAGGACCTGCACACCTTCGTCGCGTCCCGCGCGTTCGGCGTGCCGGTGGAGCAGGTCGACCCGGAGCTGCGCCGGCGGGTCAAGGCGATGTCGTACGGCCTGGCGTACGGGCTGTCGGCGTACGGGCTGGCGACGCAGCTGCGGATCCCGACCGACGAGGCCAAGGAGCAGATGGCGGCGTACTTCGAGCGCTTCGGCGGCATCCGCGACTACCTGAGCGACGTCGTCGACCAGGCCCGCAAGGACGGCTACACCTCCACCGTGCTCGACCGCCGCCGCTACCTGCCCGACCTGCTCAGTGACAACGGGCAGCGGCGCGCGATGGCCGAGCGCATGGCCCTCAACGCGCCGATCCAGGGCAGCGCGGCCGACGTCATCAAGCTGGCGATGCTCGGCGTGTCCCGGGCGCTGCGCGAGGAGGGCCTGCGGTCCCGACTGCTCCTGCAGGTGCATGACGAGCTCGTCCTCGAGGTCGCCGACGGCGAGCGCGACGCCCTCGAGGGGCTGGTGCGCCGGGAGATGGGGTCGGCCTACCCGCTCGACGTCGCGCTGGACGTCAGCGTGGGCGTCGGCCGCACCTGGGACGAGGCCGGGCACTGAGCGGGACCCTACGACGGGCTGGAGGGGGAGGGGCCTCGCTAGCCCGAATCGAGCTCCAGCAGCATCCGGGTGTTGCCGAGCGTGTTGGGGCGCACCCGCGCCAGGTCCAGGAACTCCGCCACACCCTCGTCCGGGGACTGCAGGAG
>JALYMN010000567.1 GCA_030773675.1 Actinomycetota bacterium | reverse complement strand
CCAAGGGCTACTGGCTCATCCTCCTCAACGCTGACGAGCCGTACGTGCGGCGCCGCTTCTCTCTGGCGCATGAGTTCAAGCACATCCTTGATCACCCCTACATCGACCGGCTCTACCCCGACACCCCGCAGCAGAGCGGCCCCGATCGGGCGGAGCAGGCCTGCGACCTCTTCGCGGCGTCCCTGCTCATGCCACGGGTCTGGGTCAAGCGGGCCTGGTACGGCGGGACGACGCCGGTGGCGACGCTCGCCCGGGAGTTCGCGGTTTCGCAGACGGCGATGCGCTGGCGGCTGGAGCAGCTTGGCATCGCCGAGCGGAACGCCCGACACCCCCGCTACCTGAGGACGGCAGCATGAAGCGCGCGGTCGCCTACCTCCGCGTCTCAACCAAGGCCCAGGTTGACAAGGACGTGGACCCGGACGGGCTGTCGCTGCCGGTGCAGAAGCAGTACGCCGAGCAGAAGGCCGCCCAGCTCGATGCGGTGATCGTCGAGTACTACATCGAGCGCGGGCAGTCGGCACGGACGATGCGGCGCGACGAGCTCCAGCGGCTGTGCGCGCGGCTGCGCGAGAGCCGTGACCTTGACTACGTGATCGTCCTGTCGCTCAACCGCCTCGCCCGGGACGTCGGGGACTTCGACCGGCTCTGGGACGACTACATCACCCCCGCCGGCGCCGAGCTCGTCTCCGTGCTGGAGACGTTCGACAACACCCCCGGCGGCCGCTTCATGGCGCACGTGCTCGCGGCCAAGGCCGAGTACGACTCCGCCCAGACCGCGGAGCGCGTCCGCATGGGGATCGCCCGCAAGGTCCAGGTGGGTGGCACGAGCGGCTTGGCACCCCTGGGTTACCGCAACGTCTCCACCATCGTCGACGGACGGACCGTCAAGTCCGTCGCGGTCGACCCGGATCGCGCCCCGCAGGTGGTCGAGGCCTTCGAGCTCTACGGCACCGGTGACTGGAGCCTGCCCGAGCTCCTCGACGAGGTGACCGAGCGCGGCCTCCGCACTCGCACCACCCATAGCCGGCCATCGAAGCCGCTCGCGCTGTCACAGCTGCACCGGATGCTCAAGAACCCGTACTACTGCGGGGACGTGAGTCACCGCGGCGTCCGATACGAGGGTCGGCACGAGGCGCTGATCGACCGGGGGCTCTTCGAGCGCGTCCAGGCGATCATGAGCGCCCACTACAAGGCCGGCGACCGCGAGCAGCGCCACCGCCATCACCTCAAGGGCCTGCTCGCCTGCCACCGCTGCGGCTCGCGGATGACGCTCGCCGTAACGACCAAGGGCTATCGCTACTTCTACTGCCTCGGACGGCACCGCCGGAATGGCTGCGACCAGCCGTACCTGCCGACCGACGCCGTCGAGCGCGAGGTGCTCGCCGCCTACCGGGGCCTCCAGGTGTCGGAGCGCGACGTCGCCTGGCTCCGGCTGGCGCTGTCGGAGCACCTGGCGGAGGAGGAGAAGCGGCGGACGCGCGTGGTCGACCGCGCCAAGCGGGCGGTCGCACGCCTCGACGACGAGCGGACACGCCTCTTGCAGGCGCACCTCGCCGGGGCGGTCCCGCTTGATCTGCTTCAGCGGGAGCAGGCGCGGCTGAGCCGAGAGCTCGGACGGGCACAGGCGCAGCTGGCGACGGCCGAGGCCAGCAACCATGACGAGCTCGCGATCACCCTCGACGAGGCCACGGCCCTACTGCTTGATCCAGAGGTGACGTACCGCGACCTGCCGCACGACGAACTGCGACGGCAGTACAACCTCATCTTCTTCGAGCGCCTTGAAGTCGACGGCGTCCAGGTGACGGGGAAGGTCACGCTGCCGATGGCGGCGCTCGTGGAGATGGCCCGGGAGTGCGGCCGGGTCTACCGCCGCGCTCGGGGACGGGGGGATGTTGACGTCCAGGTGTCCGCGTCCGAACCGGACGGCCCTGAGACCGGAGGATCACTCCTAGTCAGGGCCGGGGTTCGGACTTCGAACATCTGGAGCGGGCGACGAGAATCGAACTCGCGTTCTCAGCTTGGGAAGCTGATGTTCTGCCGCTGAACTACGCCCGCGTGGTGCTCAGCGCGACTCTACTAGCCTCCGCCGGGTGCTGCTGTCGGACGTCGACTTGAAGGCCGCTCTCGCCGCGGGCCGTTTCGGCATCACGCCGTACGACGAGCAGATGGTGCAGCCGAGCAGCATCGACGTCCGGCTGGACCGCTACTTCCGCGTCTTCGCCAACCACCGCTACACCCACATCGACCCGGCCGTCCCGCAGGACGACCTCACCGAGCTGGTCGAGCCGGACGGCGACGAGCCGTTCGTCCTGCACCCCGGCGAGTTCGTGCTCGGGTCGACGCTGGAGGTCGTGTCGCTGGCCGACGACCTCGCGGCCCGGCTGGAGGGCAAGGCGCTGGCCCTCGACACCGAGGTCCCCACGCCGTGGGGCTGGACGACCCTGGAGCACCTCGAGGTCGGCGACGAGGTGTTCGACGAGGCCGGAGCGCCGGCGACGGTGGTGGCCGCGACCGAGGTGATGGAGCGGCGGCCGTGCTACGAGGTCCTGCTGTCGGACGGCAGCCGCTTCGTCGCCGACGCCGCGCACCAGTGGGCGACGACGACCAAGGCGGAGCGGGTGCGCCGGCGCTCCGGTGAGACGTCGTTGGCCCGGGCCCGCACGACCGCGGAGCTCGCGGCGAGCCTGCGCGCCGGCGCTGAGTGGAACCACCACCTGCCCCTGGCGGGCCCGGCGCAGTACGCCGACAGGGACGACCTCAGCGTCGACCCGTACGTGCTCGGCATCTGGCTGGGCGACGGCACGACGGCGTCCGCCACGATGACCACCGCTGACGAGCAGGTGGTCGAGGAGGTGCGGGCCGCGGGCCACCTCGTGCACCGCACCGCGGCGCCCTACGGCTGGCGCGTCGGCGGCCGGCCGGAGGACCGCCGGCGCGACGCCGCTGAACGCTACGCGCCCGACGCAGGGCTCGACTCCGTGCTGCGGGCAGAGGGGCTGCTCGGTGACAAGCACGTGCCGGAGCACTACCTGACGGCCGGGTGCGACCAGCGGCTTGCGCTCCTGCAGGGGCTGATGGACAGCGTCGGGTACGTCGACCGGGTCGGGCGCTGCGAGTTCGTCAGCACGCTTGAGCACCTGGCGGACGCCGTGGTGGAGCTGGCGGCGAGCCTCGGGCTGCGTCCGGTCAAGCGCAAGGAGCCGGTGACCCTGCGTGGCGTCGAGCAGGCGCCGGCGTACCAGGTGACGTTCGTGCCGCACCTGCCCGTGTTCCGGCTCCGGCGCAAGTTCGACCGGCTCACCGTCACGCGCAGGCAGAGCCGGTTCCGGGCCGTGGTGGCGGTGCGCCCCGTGCCCTCGGTGCCGGTCCGGTGCATCCAGGTCAGTGCGCCCAGCGGCCTGTTCCTCGTGGGACGCACCTACGTCCCGACGCACAACTCCTCACTGGGTCGCCTCGGCCTCCTCACGCACTCCACCGCCGGCTTCATCGACCCCGGCTTCTCCGGTCACGTGACGCTGGAGCTGAGCAACGTGGCCAACCTGCCGATCCGGCTCTACCCGGGCATGAAGATCGGGCAGGTGTGCGTGCTGCCGCTCAGCTCGCCCGCTGAGCACCCGTACGGCGCCGAGCGGTACGGCTCGCGCTACCAGGGGCAGCGCGGCCCGACCGCGTCGCGCTCGTACCTGCGCTTCAGCCGGACGCCGACGGGCTCCGCGGCGCCGGACGGGCCCGTTCACGGGTAGCGGCGGGAGGAGGGGTGCGGAACGTCTGCGCACCCGGCACGGCCAGGAGCGCGAGAGGCGGGACCACCGCGACGACGAGCGCGACGAGCAGCACCGGACCGCGCCCCACCAGCTCGAGCGCGGCCCGGTGAGCGCCAGCCCCACCGGGAACAGCGCGTAGCTGGCCATCCAGTCCAGCGACACCACCCGGGCCAGCAGCTCGCGGGGCACGTCGGCCTGCAGCGCGCTCTCCCACACGACGATGAACAGGCCGAGTCCGGCGCTGGACGCCACCCAGCAGGCGGCCAGGCCGGCCAGCGGCAGCTCGAGCAGGAGGGCTAGCGGTTCGAGCGCCAGCAGCACGACGCTGAGCAGGGCGACCCGACCGCGGGCAGCCGTGCGCAGCCGGGTGGCGAGCAGGGCGCCTGCGACGCCGCCGACGGCCCCGACGGACAGCACCACGCCGTACGAGGCCGTCTGTCCCGTGCTCTCGCGCACGACGACCGGCAGCAGCACGTGCACCGGCGCCGCGACCAGCAGCATGAACAGCGAGAACACGACGAGGCAGGAGGCGATCCACGGCCGATCGCGCACGGCGGCGAGCCCCGCGGCGGCCTCGCGCAGCACCGGCGCGTGCACCGGCGGATCGTACGGCGGCTCCCGCACCTGCAGCACGGTGGCCGCGCTCACCGCGAACGCGAGCGCGGCGAGGAGGAACCCGACTCGGACCCCGCCCGCGACGACGAGCAGCCCGGCGGCTCCCGGTCCGACCACCTGCGCGAGCTGCTGCGTGAAGGAGCTCAGCGCGTTCCCGGCGGCGAGGTGCTCCTCGGCCAGCACGGAGGGCAGCAGCGCACCGGCGGCGGGCCGGAAGAAGACCTCACCGGCGCCGACGAGCAGGACGAGCGCGGCGAGGAGCGGCACCGACGGCCGGATGCCCGCCGTGACGGCGAGAGCGAGGACGGCCACGAGACGCAGCAGGTCGGCGCCCACCAGGACCCGCACGCGGGGGAGGCGGTCGGCCCACACGCCTCCGAGGACCGCCAGCGCGACCAGCGACACCGAGCGCGCGGCGAGGACGAGCCCCAGGTCGCCGGCGGTGCCCCCGCTGTCGAGCACCAGCACCGCGACGGCGACGGGGAACACCTGGTCGCCGAGCGCGCTCGCGATCCGCCCGGTGTACAGCCAGCGGAAGTCGCGCTGCCGCAGGACCGCTCTCACCGGGCCGAGCGTAGGAAGCGGAGCGGCTCCCGTGGACTGGCTCGGGCTAGCTGATATGAAGGTGGGTCTTGTCAAGTGGCAGGCGAGATCAACACCCCACCCGAGTGCCGGCGGGAGTGTGCGCTGAGCGTTCTTTCTCGGTTCCCGGTAGCCCCCTTGAGTGCCGTGGGGCGC
>JALYMN010000566.1 GCA_030773675.1 Actinomycetota bacterium | reverse complement strand
GTCCTGGGCGGCGAGGACTTCGGAGCGGCGACCGCCGCCGTCGTGCTCAGCGCCGCGGTGCGCCTGCTCGCCGCGGGTGCCGCCGAGTCGCCGGCGACGGCGATCCGATGCGCCGAGCACGTGCTCGCCGACGGCCGGGCGACCGCGACGCTCGACGCGCTGATCGGCTGACGCACGCCCGCCGCACGCCGGACACAGAGGCGAAACAGACGCGAAA
This sequence comes from Actinomycetota bacterium, assembly GCA_030773675.1. The sequence goes on along the minus strand of JALYMN010000566.1, from coordinate 2,631 downwards.
AGGCGGGGACACGGGCCACGGGTTGCATGCCGCGCATGGGACGAGCACTCATGCACTGGGACCCGGAGGACACGCAGCTCTGGGAGAACGAGGGCCGCGGGATCGCGCGCCGCAACCTCTCGTGGTCGATCTTCGCCGAGTTCCTCGGCTTCTCGGTCTGGCAGCTGTGGAGCGTCGTGGCGGTCAAGCTCAACGACGTCGGCTTCTCCCTGTCGACGGGCCAGCTCTTCTGGCTCGTGTCGATCCCCGGCCTCGTCGGCGCGACCGCGCGATTCCCCTACACGTTCGCCCCCGCGCGGTTCGGCGGCCGCGCCTGGACCGTCGTCAGCGCGCTGCTGCTGCTCATCCCCACCGGCCTGCTCGCCTGGATGGTCAGCGAGCCGACGACGCCCTACTGGGCGCTGCTGCTCGCCGCGGCGACCGCCGGCCTCGGCGGCGGCAACTTCGCCAGCTCGATGGCGAACATCGCGTACTTCTACCCCGAGCGCAGCAAGGGCGCCGCTCTCGGCCTGAACGCCGCGGGCGGCAACATCGGCGTCGCGGTCGTGCAGAAGGTCGTGCCGCTCGTCATCGCGGTCGGCGCCGGCGCGGCGTTGCACCTCGAGTACGCGGGCCTCGTGTACGTGCCGTTCATCCTGCTCGCCGCCTGGGGCGCGTGGCGGTACATGAACACGATCCCCGGGATGCGCTCGACGTTCGCCGACCAGGTCTGCGTCGTGCGCCACCGCCAGACGTGGCTGCTGACGCTGCTCTACACCGGGGCGTTCGGCTCGTTCATCGGCTACAGCGCCGCGATGCCCCTGCTCATCAAGGGCGAGTTCCCCGGCTACGACCCGCTCGCCTACGCGTTCCTCGGCCCGCTCGTCGGCTCGCTGGCCCGGCCGTTCGGCGGCTGGCTGAGCGACCGGGTCGGCGGCGCGCGCGTGACCGTCGGCGTCTTCGCCGCGATGAGCCTCATGATCCCGGGCGTCATCGCCGCGCTGCACGCCGCGAGCTTCGGGCTCTTCCTCGGCTGCTTCCTGGTCCTGTTCGTGCTGAGCGGGATGGCGAACGGCTCGACGTTCCGGATCGTTCCGCAGGTCTTCGCCGCGATGCACCCGCACGACCGGCCGCGCGCGCTGCGCGAGACGTCGGCGGTGCTCGGCATCTCCTCGGCGGTCGCCGCGTACGGCAGCTTCGTCATCCCGCAGGCGTTCAAGGAGTCGATCGAGGGCAGCGGCGGGCCGGAGGTCGCGCTCTACGCCTTCCTCGCCTACTACGTGGTGTGCCTCGCCATCACCGCGGTCGCCTACCTGCGCCCGCAGGTCGAGGCCCCGGCCGCCGGGCCCGCCGCGATGCCCGTGGCGTGACGCCCGTCATGCTCGGCTGCTCTCAGCGGATGCCCAGCTGACCCACAACGGTCACACGGGGTCCACCTCGACGGTGTCTTCGACCAGCCGACCCGAGGGGAAACCGATGACCAGCAGCATCCTCACCACCCGTCCCGCTCCGCGCACCGCTCGCCGTGGGCGGCAGCACGCCTCGCCTGCGAGCACCCTGAACCCGGCCGTCCTGGACGCGACCGCGCACAGCGCCTCGTTCGCGACCGTCAGCCGTCACGCCGGAGGCGACGTCGACGTCGTCGACTTCTGCATCCCGTGGAGGCTGTTGCGGAAAGCCGCCGAGGGCCGGCGTGAGTGGGTGAGGTGTCGACTGCGAGTCGGGGGGCAGCGGCGCGCGGGCGCGGGGCGGCGCCGGCGGGCGGTCAGGCCGCCAGTGGCGCCGTGGTGTGCCGCCAGAGCTTCAGCAGGTTGTGCGTCGCAGTCAGGAGCCTCCGTTCGGATCTTGCGGCGGCTCTGCCGCGGCGCAGGAATCGATCGGCGCGGCGGTTGAACTTCCCGTCGGCAAAGACCGGCTCGACCATCGCTTGGCGCTTGCGGTAGAGGCCGCCGCCGTGCTCGGTGGCCAGGACTCGGCGCATGAAGGCGTAGAGCCCGCCGTCCCAGCCGGGGCGGGCGCCACGGCGTTTGCCGGCGTCGGGCGCGACGAGCACCGCGGTGCCGTCGCCGATGATGCGCTCCATCTGCTGCTGATGCCAGTAGCCGGCGTCGGCCAGCACCACCTCGGGTGACTCCTGGACGCCGGCCCGCTCAAGCTCGTCGCGCGGCGGTGATCATCGGCTCGAGGTGCCCGAAGTCGGGCGAGTCGACGGTAACCTCAGCGGCGATCACGATCTGGTTCTCGGTGGTGACGGCCTGGGCGTTGTAGCCCTGCACCCACCCGCGCGCCGTCTTGACGTTGCGCGAGTCCAGATCGGTGACGTTGATCTTGCCCACCGGTGCCGCGGGCAGCTGGAACGGGTTGGGCGGGCGGCCAAAGCGCCGGCCGTCCTTCATCACCCCGCGCGAGCGGTAGGTTTCGTAGTCGGCGTTGGCCTGGCACTCCACCCGGTGCTCTTCCTCTAGGCGGCGCTTGGCTTCCTTCAGCCGCTCGGGCCGCGAGCGCGGAATCGGCCGCGCCTCGGCGGCGCGCCGCTCATCCAGCCGGCGCTTGGCCTCGCGCAGCCACCCCCGCCGACCCTGCGCCGTGGAGAGTTCGGCCGGCAACTCGTCGCCGCGCGCGTCACCGAACCGCTCGTCTTCTTCGGCGTCG
>JALYMN010000565.1 GCA_030773675.1 Actinomycetota bacterium | reverse complement strand
GGCCAGCGCCGTGAGCGGCAGGCCGTACCACGGCTGCACCGGCGTCGCGAGCAGCAGCGCGGCGCCCAGCAGGAGCGCGGCGTGCGGCGAGAGGTCGTCCTCCGGCGCGGCCGCGCGCGCCCGGCGCAGCACCAGTCCCGCGACCGCGAGACCGGCTGCGGCGGCAACGACGGTGGCGGGCAGCCCCGTGAGCCCCAGCGGGCGGAGCAGCAGGTAGCGGTCCCCTCCCGCGTACTCCTCCTCCTGCAGGTAACCGGGCAGGTAGCCGAGCACGTCGCCGCCGAGCGCGAGCGCGTGCGGCAGGTAGCTGACGACGACGACCGCGACGAAGGCCGTGACGACGCGGACCGGACGCCGCCCCAGCAGCACGGGCAGCAGCAGCGCCGGGTAGAGCTTGACCATCGCCGCGACGCCGAGCGCCGCCCCGGACCAGCCAGGCCGGCGGCCGGCCAGCGTGACCGCCGCGACGACGAAGAAGGTCGCCAGCCCGTCGACGTGGCCGTTCTGGACCGCCTCCAGGACGGCGACCGGGCTCCAGGCGTAGACCGCGACCCACCGCGGGTCGCGCCCGTAGCGCAGGAGCAGCCGCCACAGCAGGACCATCGTCGCGACGTCGGCGACCAGCGCCCACAAGGCCCAGCCGAGGTCCTCCAGCTCGGAGGCGCCAAGCGCGTGCCCGAGCAGGAACCACAGCTGCGCAACAGGCGGGTAGATCGTCCGGGCGTCCTCGCGGTTGATCAGCGTGCAGCCCGGGTCCCGCCCACGCTCGGCGCACTCCGCGTCGTCCGGGAACAGCCAGTCGTCGCGCAGCCCGGTCAGCTGCGGCGCGGTCGGCGGGTAGCGGTACGGGTCGATGCCGGCCGCCTGCACCCGCCCGTCCCAGGCGTACCGGTACAGGTCGTCCGACAGCGGCACCACCACGGTGATGGAGGCCAACCGCAGCGCGACGGCGCCGAGCACCACGACCAGCAGCACCTGGCGGCTGGTCGTGCGCCGCAGGCAGGCGATCGCGACCGCCCACGCCAGCCACCACAGCAGGATCTCAAGCAGCAGGCGGTCGTGGTTGCCGAGGATGCTGTCCTCGCGCTTGGTGCGGTAGGCGAGGAACGTCGCCACCGCGAGCGCAGCCACCACGGCGCGCAGCCAGCGGTCCCCCGTCACCCCCCCAGACTGCCCCAGACGCCGCGCATGTGATCAACCACGCGTGAACCGGGCCCGGCATGGGCACCGAACACCGGCCAGCCAACGTCCGGCATGACCCCTGGAGGAACGCGCGTGCTGCCGCTCACCCGACCGGCGGCCGACGCGTGCGCCCGTCCGGAGCTGGACCCAGGCGACGTGCTGTCCCGCTGGTTCGCCGCCGCCGCCGAGGGGGATCTGCGCCCGTGGATGCTCCGGCTGTCCGACGGGGAAATGGTCGCCCTGGAGGTCGCGCGCTGGGCCGGCCCGGTGACCGAGGCCGACGAGACGATGCTGCGCCGGACGCACGGACCCGTCCTCGACGTCGGTTGCGGGCCCGGCCGGCTGACGGCAGCGCTGCACGCCCGCGGCGTCGACGTGCTGGGCGTCGAGTTGCTGCCGGAGGTCCCCGTGCTCGCGCGGCAGGCCGGCGCGCCGCTGCACGTCGGCGACGTCTTCGGCCCGCTGCCCGATACCGCGGGCTGGCGCACCGTCCTGCTCGCCGACGGCAACGTCGGGATCGGGGGCGACGTCGCGCGGATGCTGCGCCGCGTGCGCGCCCTGCTCGAGCCCGGTGGCCGGTGCTGTGCGAGCTGCACCCGGACGGCGACCACACGGCGCCCGGCCCGGTGCGGCTGGAGGACCTGGGCACGACAAGCGCGTGGTTCCCCTGGGCGCTGCTCGGACCTGCCGGCGTGTCGGCCGCCGCCGACACCGCGGGCCTTGCCGTCAACGAGCAGTGGGAGCAGGACGGGCGCTGCTTCGCGGCGCTGACACGAGTCTGACGATCCTGTGACGAAGATCGCCGGGTAGTCCCGCGAAGCCTTGCGGCCGCGAGGCGCGGGCCACCGTCACTCGCGGCGCTGGCCGAAGCCGAGCAGCTGAGCGGCCGGCAGACCGACGAGCGTGCTTGGGCGTCGTGGTCGACCTCGCCCGCTGCGCCCAGGTCGCGCGGGCCCGGCAGGTCGCCCGCGTGAGCGCGACGGGCCAGCCGCGGCCCGGGCCGAGCACGGGTCAGCAGGCGGCGGCCTACCAGCGCTGCCATCGCATCTGGCCTACCTGAAGCTGCCGACCGCTGCCGAGCAGCTCCCGGCCGTCCTGGACGCCGCGCGGGCCGAGCAGCTGTCGGTCACCGCGACGCTCGAGCGGCTGCTCGAGGCCGAGGTGTCCGCGACCGAGCAGCGCCGGCTGGCCGGCCGGTTGCGCTTCGCCACCTCCCAGCGCCGTGGACGCTGGAGAACCTGCACTACGACGCGAGCTCGGCGCTTACTTTAAGCCCGGATCCACCGCTTCGCGTTAATCGACGGCGGCCTGCCGAACGTGCAAATGCCCTCCTACCTGGGACGATGACCTTGTCGAGGGGTCAGAAGTCGCCGGATTGAAGGGCACCTGCTGAGTGCGAGCAAACCACGAGCTGAGCCGTGTGTCGGTCCGCTTCGACGAGACGAACCTGGTGCCGAACGCCGGGCTGCTCCCAGCCGCGGTCCTGGCCCAGCGACTGGACCTGAGCGGGCTGTCGACTCCCGGCTGCACCTGGCCCGGCACGGCCCGAACAGCGCGCGAAGGCGCTGTCGGTGATCGGGTCGATGCTCGCCGGTGGCGACAGCATCGACGACGTCGCCGTCCTGCGAGCCGGGGCCGCAGCATCGCTGTTCGACGGGACGCGCGCGCCGTCGACGGTCGGCTCGTGGCTGCGGGCGCACAAGTGGTCCAACGTCCGGCACCTCGACGCGATCTCGCGTGAGCTGCTCGCCCGGCTGTGGGCCGCCGGCGCCGGCCCGGCCGACCTGACGGCGCCGCTGACGATCGATCTGGACTCGACCATCGTCGAGGTGCACGGCCGGGCCAAGCAGGGCGCTGCATTCGACTACACCAAGGTCCGCGGCTATCACCCGCAGCTCGCGACCTGCGCACAGACCGGGCAAGTGCTGATGAGCCGGCTGCGCGGCGGGTCCGCCGGCGCCGCCCGCGGCGCGAGCTCCTTCCTGACCGAGACGATCAGCGCGTCCGCAACGCCGGCGCGACCGGTCAGCTGACCGTGCGGGCGGACAGCGCCTTCTACTCGAAGAAGGTGCTGGCCACGGCGGCGAAGTTCGACGTCGGGCCTTGACCCCGGATCTTGGACACGCGGGGTGATGGTTAGGCGGCTGGCGGGAGCGTAGCGGCGTGCTGCTGCTCGTAGGTGTTTGGGGCCTGCTGGCCGCACCAGGAGTGGCGTCGGCGGGTGTTGTAGCGGGTGGCCCAGCGGAAGAGCTCGCGGCGGCAGGTGAGCTCGTCGGGCCAGGTCGAGGCGCCCTGTAGGAGCTCGCGCTTGAGGGTGGCGTTGAACGCCTCAGCGAGCGCGTTGTCGGCGCTGGTCCCGACAGCGCCCATGGACTGGGTGACGCCGAGTCGGGCGCAGAGCTCGGCGAAGGCCTTGGAGGTGTACTGGGAGCCGTGGTCGGAGTGGAAGATCGCTCCGGCCAGGCTGCCTCGGGTGGC
>JALYMN010000564.1 GCA_030773675.1 Actinomycetota bacterium | reverse complement strand
GTGCGGCCCCAGGTCGTCGGGCAGCGCGGGCACCACCGGCGCGGGCCAGCCGCCGAGGAAGCCCGCGGCGACGACGTCGGCGGGCAGCCGCCAGTCGAGGTGGCAGAAGCGGTTGGCCATCGGCGCGGCGAGCTCCCACCCGTCGGCCGCGACCGAGGGCGGATTGGCCGCGGCGAGCAGCACGGTGCCCGACGGCAGCGCGAGGTCGCCGACCACCCGCTCCGAGCAGACCCGCAGCAGCGCGGCCTGCGTCGCCGGCGTGGCGGTGTTGACCTCGTCGAAGAACACCGCCGGGACGACGCCCCGGGCGTCGGCGTCGACCAGCCGCTGCGCCCAGTCCGGCGGGGCCAGCGTCACGCGCCCCCGGTCGACGACCGGGAGCCCGGCGAAGTCGGTGGGCTCGCGCACGCTGGCGAGGACGACCTCGAGGTGCAGCCCCAGCGCCGCCGCGGTCGCCTGGACGACGCTCGTCTTGCCCTCGCCGGGGCCGCCCCACAGCACGGTCGGGATGCCCGCGGCCACGGCGACGCCGAGCGCCCCCAGCGTGGTCTGGTACGGCGTCTCGGCGACCGCGGCCTCGAGCAGCGCTGTGCTCAACGGCGCCGCGGGCGTCGCGGCGGGGCTGGTCGCCGCGGTCGTCGTCCCCGCCGCGCCTGGTCTCGTTCCCGGTGTCGTCATCGCGGGACGCAACGTCCTCCGGGCCTGCGACAGTCCGGGACGGCGCGGGTCAGCCGCAGCACCCGCCGCCGCAGCACCCGCCGCCGCCGGACGGCGCGGCGGGAGCGGAGGCAGTGCCGCCCACGGCAACGGGCGACCACACCCGGCTGGTCTGCTCGTGGCCCTGCGGGCAGGGGGTCGCCGTCGGGGAGGCGGTGACGCTGCGCTGCACCTCGAAGGCGGAGTCGCAGGTGCGGCAGCGGTAGGCGTACGTCGGCACGCACCCATCGTAGGAAGAGGGCGGCCGCCGTGGCCCGCGGACGCCGGGAAGGCGTCCGCCGTCCGCGTACGTTGACGAGGACATGCAGCGCCTCGACCCCGCCGGCCTCTACGAGCTCGTCGGCGACGCCCCCGGGCTGGACCGCCCCGTGCTGGTCCAGGCGCTGGACGGCTTCGTCGACGCCGGCAGCGCGACCAGCCTGGCCCGCGCCCACCTGCTGTCGTCGCTGGAGAGCTCGGTGGTCGCCCGCTTCGACATCGACCAGCTCCACGACTACCGCGCGCGCCGCCCGCCGATGCTGTTCGTCGGCGACCACTGGGAGTCCTACACGGCCCCTGACCTCGCGCTGCACCGCGTCGTCGACGAGGTCGGCACGCCGTTCCTGCTCCTCGCCGGGCCCGAGCCGGACGTGCAGTGGGAGCGCTTCACGGCCGCCGTCCAGCAGCTCGTGGAGCACTACGGGGTGCGGCTGACGATCGGGCTGAACGCTATCCCCATGGGGCTGCCGCACACCCGGCCGGTCGGGGTGATCGCGCACAGCAGCGACCCGGGCCTCATCTCCGGCTACGAGCCCTGGGTCGGGACCGTGCAGGTGCCGGGCAGCGCCGGGCACCTGCTGGAGTACCGGCTCGCCCAGGCCGGCCACGCCTCGGCGGGGTTCGCCGCGCACGTCCCGCAGTACGTGAGCGCCGCCGAGTTCCCGGCGGCGTCCGTCGTCCTGCTGCGCGAGGTCGCCAAGATGGGCGGCCTGTCGCTGCCGCTCACCGAGCTGGAGGCGGCGGCCGTGCGCACCCGCGAGGCGCTGGACGAGCAGGTCGCCGGCTCCCCCGAGGTGGCCGCGGTCGTGCAGGCGCTGGAGAACCAGTACGACGCGTTCGTGGGCGGTCGCGGGCGCTCGCTGCTCGACGAGGGCCAGCTGCCCAGCGCCGACGAGCTCGGCGCCGAGCTCGAGCGGTACCTGGCCGAGCGCACCGACCCTTAGCGACGCGGTTCAGGCCGCAGTACCGCTGCGCGCCTCGGGCACCGTCTGCTGCGCGACGTAGCCGCCTCCGCCACCACCGCCGTCCGGGTCACCGCAGCCGGCGAGCCCGCCGGACAGCGCGACGACGAGGACCGCGGCCGCGGCCCGGAGGATCGTGGGTCGGCAGTCGCGAGCGCCACCTGGGCTGACGTCAGAGGTCATGCAACAACCCTGCCCCACCCCTGGCGGACCATCCGACGTCGGGCGCCGTGTCCGCACCTCCTCGTGCCCGACAGCTAGTCCAGCCCCTCCTCGTGGGTGCCGGGGATCCGGCGCACGGAGCCCCAGCCGCGCACGGTCCACAGCACGAGGAGAGCCGCCGCGGCCAGCGTGCCCACGCAGTCGGCGGCCAGGTCGCCCACCGTGTCGTCGTTGCCCTCCTGCAGCGCCGTCCCGACGGTGGCGTCCGACAGCCACTCCACGAGCTCCCAGACCGCGCCGAGCCCGGCGCCGAAGGAGAACGTGACGACAGCGATGCCCAGGTGGTGCCGCCAGTGCGTCTCGTCGCGCGGGTCGGGCAGGACGTCGAGCCGCGCCAGCCAGACGTACAGCACCCCGCTGGTGAGCAGCGGCAGGCTCACGTGCACCACGCGGTCGAACCAGGCGTAGGAGTCGTAGGCGCCGGACGCCTCCCCGACGCCCTGCAGGAGCAGCGCCAGCAGCAGCGCGAGGTCGTAGACGCGCGGCAGCAGCAGCGGGCGGACGGCGAGCCCGGCCGCGGCGCACGCGACCAGCACGAGCGCGTCGCCGAGCGTGTCGCGGACGACCGCGACCGCCGCCGCGACGACGAGCGCGAGGCGCAGCAGGTCGAGCGGGTCGCGCAGCAGCGGGTGCCAGTCGCCGAGCAGCAGCGTCCGGGCGTCGACCCGGCGGGAGGAGGGGGGGCGGCGGGCACGGGCACGCCGTACCCCCGGCCGCCCCTGCCGCTACGCGACCCGGCCGAAGACGTGGTTCGGGGTCCAGATGCGGCGCAGCGAGACCCTCTTGCCGGCGCGCGGCGCATCGAACATGCGGCCGTTGCCGGCGTAGATGCCGACATGGCCGCGGACGTCCTTGATGAACACGAGGTCGCCGGGCCGGGCCTGCGCACGCGAGACCCGCGTGGTCACGCGCTCCTGCGCCCGGCTGTTGTGCGGCAGGCTCTTGCCCAGGCGGGCGTAGACGTAGCGGGTGAAGCCGGAGCAGTCGAACGTGCTCGGCCCGGTCGCGCCGTAGCGGTAGGGCTTGCCGACGTGGCGGGCGGCCTCCGCCAGCACCGCGCTGCCGGCGACGCCGCCGGAGCGTAGAGCGCTGCGGCCGTGGAGCGTGTCGACGTCGACCGCGGCCGTCGCGCTCGTGCTGGCCGTGCGTGTCGGCGCTCCGGCATACGTCGCGCGCAGCCAGCTGTCGCCGGGCAGCGCGAGCATGCCGCTCCCGGTGCCGTCGGCGCGGGTCAGCAGCCGCCCCGCGTAGGTCCACGCGCCACCGGTCGACCGCTCGAGACGGACGAAGCCGTTGCGCACGGGCGCGCCGTCGGCCAGCAGCCGGACGCCCACCGGCACCCGCCCGTCGGCGTCGCGGGCGGGGGCGCTCACGCTGAGGCTGGTG
>JALYMN010000563.1 GCA_030773675.1 Actinomycetota bacterium | reverse complement strand
GGCGGGCGGCCGGAGCGCCGGGAGGCCGGCTACACCTCTTCGGCGGCGAACGCGCGGGTCGGCGCGACGAGCTCGTCCTGCGCCGCGACGAGCAGGATCTCCCGGCTGCCCGCCTGCTCGGTGCGGGCGAGCAGACCCCAGACGGACGCCGCGGCGCGCTCCAGCGCGGTCGCCGCGGAGCGGGTCTGCAGCCAGTGCGCGAGGAACAGCGCGGCGACCGCGTCGCCGGCGCCGTTGACCGACAGGCCGAGGCGCGGGGTGCGCACCCGCACGTGCCGCCCGCCCTCGGAGGCGAGCAGGTCGACGGCGTCGTCCGGGGTGTCCTCGGCGACGAGGGAGGTGGTGAGCACGACCCGCGGCCCGAGCGCCTGCACGGCCGCGACGGCGTCCTTCACCGACGCCAGCGAGCGCGTCTGGGTGCCGGCGAGCAGGTCGAGCTCGTAGTGGTTGGGCGTCACGAGGTCCGCGGCCGGGACGGCGACGTCGCGCAGCAGCTCGGGGATCCCCTGACGCACGAAGACGCCGCGCCCGACGTCGCCGGTGACCGGGTCGCAGCAGTAGACGGCGTCCGGGTTGGCCGCGCGGACGCGGGCGACCGCGCCGAGCACGGCTTGCCCGATGTCGACCGAGCCGAGGTAGCCCGACAGCACCGCCTCACAGTCGCCCAGCACGCCGCGCTCGCCGATGCCCTCCACCAGCTCGTCGATCGACGGCCCGTCGAACACCCGGCCGCACCAGGCGCCGTAGCCGGTGTGGTTGGAGAACTGCACCGTGTGCACGGGCCACACCTCGACGCCGAGGCGCTGCAGGGCGAACACCGCGGAGGCGTTGCCGACGTGGCCGTAGGCGACGTGGGACTGGATGGACAGCACGGGCACGGCGCCACCCTGCCAGAGCGCTCGGACGGCGCGGACCGCCCGTCGAGGTCAGCGGCCGGCGCGGCGCCGCCAGCCGTACAGGTGCTCGGGCCGGCCGGTGCCGCCGTAGCGCGGCGCCCGCCCCGCGCTGCCGACGTCGACGAGGTGCTCGAGGTAGCGCCGGGGCTGACGTGCGTCGTGGGCCCGCGGCGCTACCGCTCGTCGCGCGCGGCCACCGCCAGGTCGGGCTGGTCGGCGAACACGCCGTCGACCCCGGCGTCGTACAGGTCGCGCAGCTCGGCGAGCACGTCGCCGAACGCGTTCGGGTCGGTCCCGTGGCGGTACTGCAGCGGCAGGAACTGGTTCTCCGCCCGCATCGCGTAGGGCACGACGTCGAGCCCGGCGTCGTGCGCGTGGTCGACGAGCGCGGACGGCGCGCCAGTGCGGCCCGTCGTGTCGCGGGGCAGCACCTGGCTCTTGTCCGGCCCGAGGACGTCGGCGTACTCCGCGACCTCGTCGAGACCGGCCGGGTTGGTCATGTCGGCGTAGGTCTCCGGGTCTCCCGACACGACGTGGTCGTAGGGCCGGCCCCGCGCGCTGGTGAGCTGCACCAGCCGGACCCGGGCTCCGAGCCGGCGCAGGTCGCGCAGGTTGGCCTCCTCGAAGGACTGCACGAACACCCGGCTCCTGGCCCGGTGCATCCCGGCCTGGCGCAGGTCGGCGAGCAGCGGCTCCTCCATCGACAGGCCGAGGCCGTCGAAGTAGGTCGGGTGCTTGGTCTCCGGGGCCACGCCGATGCGGCGGCCGGAGGTGCGGCTGGCGCGCTTGGCGAGCGCCAGCACCTCGTCGAGCGTGGGGACCTCGTAGCGCCCGTCGAACACAGTGTTCTCCTGGCGCACCTGCGGCAGCCGCTCCTGCGCCCGCAGGGTCTTGAGCTCGGCGAGCGTGAGGTCTTCGGTGAACCAGCCGGTCAGCGACACCCCGTCGACGACCTTCGTCGTCCGGCGCTCGGGGAACTTCTCCTCGACGTCGGTGGTGCCGCCGATCTCGTTCTCGTGCCGCGCGACGAGCGCGCCGTCCTTGGTCGACACGAGGTCAGGCTCGATGACGTCGGCGCCGAGCCGGACAGCCAGCTCGTAGGCGGCCAGGGTGTGCTCGGGCCGGTAGCCGGAGGCGCCGCGGTGGCCGAAGACCAGCGGTCCGGCGGTGACGGTCCCGTGGGCGGGGTCGGCGGGCGCCGCCGGAGAGCCGGCGAGGGTGGCCGTGAGCGCGACCGCGGCGAGCGGGAGCGCGGTGGTGGGGCGCAGGGGCATTTCGCTCCTCAGTCCTTCTGGGCGTCGTCGCGCCGCTTCCACGGGCCGCTGATCGCGAACGTGATGCCCGGAGTCTGGACGTTGGCGAACAGCACGCGCCCGTCGTCGGAGAACGTGACGCCTGCGAACTCGCTGTACTCGGCGACCGGCGGCTCCGGGCTGCTCGGGTCCGGCGGGTCGGCGGTGTCGATGCGGTTGCGGGCGATCGTGAAGGGCTCGCCGAGGGGCGTCGCGCCGACGAGGTACTGCTCGCCGTCGCCGTCCTCGGCGAGGACCACGCCGCCGCCGTACGGCGACACGGTGATGTTGTCGGGGCTGTCGTAGCTGTCCTGCGCCGCGGAGAACACGAGCACCAGCTCCAGGCTGCGGTCGTCCGGGCTGTATCGCCAGACCTGACCGTTGTGCGAGAAGGCCGCGCCGGACGACGTCCGAGCGAAGGAGGCGACGACATAGGCGTAGCCGTCGGCCCACCACATGCCCTCGAGCTTCTGGCTGCGCGTGACCTCGGTGTCGGCGAACTGCTTGCGGGTGCTCACCGTGGCGGCCAGCGGGTCGGGCACCCGGCGCCACTGCACGCCGCGCAGGACCGCGCCGGGCGTCTGCACGGCGGACAGGTCCGGGACGCCGGGCACGCGCAGGGCCTCCAGCAGGCCGCCCTCGCGGTAGCCGCCGTAGCCGCCCGACGCGTCCTGGGGGGTGAAGCGGTAGACCAGGCCGAACGGACGGGCGGCGTCCTCGGTGAGGTACACGACGTTGCTGCGCGGGTCGACGGCGACGGCCTCGTGCGGGAAGCGGCCCATCGCGCGCAGCGGGAACGGGTCGCAGTTGCGCTCGTTGCCCTCGGGGTCGACCTCGAAGACCCAGCCGTGGTCCTTCGTGAAGCCGCGCTGCCCGGCCCGCAGCTCCGTCTCCTCGCAGGTGAGCCAGGTGCCCCACGGGGTGCGGCCGCCCGCGCAGTTGGTGCTGCTGCCGGCGAGGCTCACGTACTCGTCCTCGCGCCGCAGGTCCGGCCCGAGGACCAGGTTCGTCGTCCCGCCGAAGGCCGCGGGGTCGAAGACGAGCTCCGGCGGGGCGCTGGTGACCGCGGACGTGCCGCCGTACTGGGCGTCGGCGGTGTCGGTCTGCTCGTGGTTGCGGACGAGGACGGTCCGCTGCCGCCGGGTCCGGAACGTCGCCTGCCCGTCGAACCGCCCGGGCACCCGGCCGGGGACGCCGTCGGTGGTGATCGGGTCGCCGGTCCGCGAGAGGACCTCGTAGCGGAAGCCGCGCGGCAGGTCGAGCAGGCCGCGCGGGTCCGGCAACAGCTCGCCGTACGGGCCGAAGCCCGCCGACGAGCGGCTCCCGGCGAAGGCCGCCGGTCCGAAGACGGCGTCGAGCGAGCCGGACAGCGCGATGCCGAGGCCGGCGGCGGTTCCGCTCTTGAGCAGCGAGCGGCGGGTGAGTTCCACGGGGGTCCTTCCTCCAGGGGTCGCCCAGCACTGTGCGAGGACGGTCCGAACGGGCTCCGAGCGCGGGGTGAACGCTCCGCCACGTCTGGGGGGCGCCCCGGCGTCGGACGCCCGGGACCAAGGGCGGCACGGCCCGGGACCTCCGTCCCTGGGCGTGCGGGCGGGCGGGGAGCACGCTCGCTGCCAGCGGTGCCGCCCGGCCCGCACGAGCGGCGAGGGAGGCGGCCGTGGACGACGCCGAGCGTGTGCACGTGGTGGTCGGCGCCAGCGGTGGCACGGGGCGCGCGCTGGTGCGAGAGCTCGTCCGGCGGGGCCGCACCGTCCGCGCGGTGAACCGCAGCGGCCGCGCCGACGCACCGCCCGGCGTCGAGGTGGTGGCCGCCGACGCGACAGATCCCGACCGCATGCGGGAGGTGTGCCGCGGCGCCGGGGTCGTCTACAACCTCGTCAACCCGCCGTTCACCCGCTGGCGGGAGGACCTCCCGAAGGCCGTGGACGGCACCCTCGCGGGGGCCGAGGCCGCCGGGGCGCGGCTGGTGTTCGCCGACGACACGTGGATGTACGGGCGCGTGACCGCCCCGATGACCGAGGACCTGCCGCCCCGTTCGGTGAGCGACAAGGGCGTGCTACGCGCCTGGCTGGCCGAGCGGGTGCTGGCCGCGCACGCGGCCGGGCGCGTCCGGACGGTCGTCGGACGGGCCCCCGAGCTCTACGGGCCGGCGGTCGAGTCGGTGCTGGGGCGCCCGCTGTTCGGCCCCGCCGTCGGC
>JALYMN010000562.1 GCA_030773675.1 Actinomycetota bacterium | reverse complement strand
ACGCTCGACCGCGCGCGGGTGCGCCGCGGCCGACCGGCGTACCTCGACGTGCGGGTGCGCCCGGCGTTCCCCGGCCTGCGGCTGGAGGTGCACCAGCGGCGAGCGGCCGACCCCGACCCGCACGTGGTGCCCGTCCGGCTGGACGGCGCGGGCAGGGCGCGCGTCCCCCTGCGCACCGGACGCACCGGGACGTACGAGGTGGAGGTGCACGGCGACCTCCCGGAGCACTGGGGGACGTTCCCCACCCGCCGGCTCGTCGTCCGCTGAAGGGCAGAGCCGGTCAGGACAAGACGTGCTGGCCGCCCAGCACTCGCGAGGGCTCCCCCGGCCCGGCTCACCCCGACGTCGACGGCGGCCCCGTCGGCGAAGGCGTGCCTGAGCGGTACCGCCACGGGACCGGCTCGGCGCCGCGGATCTGGGCGACGAACTCGCTCAGGTACCACTTGCGGAACGCGACCTGGTCGGGCGGCGCCGCGAGCGTGAGCAGGTGCTGCCCCGCACGGCAGTACTCGTCCGCCTCGTCGAGCATCGCGTCCAGGTGCTGGCACGCGCCCGCGGCCGAGCGCGGCACCCGGTAGGTCAGGTCGAGCGTGGTCCGACCAGCCTCAGCCGCTGCGAAGAGCGCGGCCCGCTGCACGTCGGACGTGCCGGCGTACTGCTGCTGCAGCCGCCCGACGAGCTCGAGCAGGCGCGCAGGCACTCCGAGGCCGCCGAGCGACTCCGCACCCTGCTCGGCCGTCATGAGGGCGAACTCGCGCAGCAGTCCGTCAAAGTGCTCCTGCGCAGCGGCCCAGACCTGCACGGGCAGCTGCACCAGCCGGACCTCGACGAGGTCCTGGGCCGGCGAGGTCATGCGGCCAGGAGCAGCCGGTCGACCGGAAGCCCACCCCTGCCCGCGGGACGGTCCGGCAGCGAGGCGACGTCGGCGCCGGACGCGTCGCCGAAGCGACTGACGAGGGTGTCGAGGTCGTCCTCGTCGTCCGTGCTGCTCTGGGCGCGCGTGGACAGGCGCACCCAGACCGTCTTGCCGGTTCTGCCGTCCGAGCGCGGCTCCACGCCCCAGCCGTCGCTCATCGCGTCGACTATGCGGAGGCCGCGGCCAGTGGTCGACGTCGTCCCGTAGAGGCGCGGCCTGGGGAGGACCGTCGACCCGTCGCTGATCTCCAGCAGAAGCCAGTCCTTGTCGCTGCGGGTGACGGCGAGGGTGAACGTCGTCCTGGCGTGCAGTGCGCAGTTGGCCGCGAGCTCGCTGACGATGCACGCGGCCGTCCAGCCGGCGTCCGGATGTCCCCAGCCCGTCAGGAGCGACTCCGCCCACCGCCGGGCGGTAGGGACGCTGCTCGCCGCGGGCGGCAGCGTCGTCGAGGCGGAGACCACCCGCGGAGCCTAGGGCGACGAGGCCGTCGACGGGCGAGAGGACCTCGACGACGGCGGTCTGCGGCGAGCCGGCGACGCCCGACAGGCCCGTGCTCGCCCGCCGGTCTCGCCGTCGACCGCCTGGCGCAGCAGGTCGGCGCCCGCTCCTCCCAGAGCCGCCGCAGCTGCTCGCCGGTGTCGGCGGCGCAGTCCACCCACTCGGCGGCCCAGGGCGTGCCGGCCCACGGCTCGAGCGGCTCGCTCTCGGCGACGACCTCGCTGAACCAGCCGTCCTCGACGCGCGCCATGTGCTGCAGGCCGGCCAGGGTCATCGAGGTCGGGTGGAGCGCGATCCGCAACTGCTCGTCGCTCAGACCCGCGCACTTCCACGCCAGCGTGGCGCGCTGGTAGTCGAGGAACCCCAGCAGCCCTCGACCTCGCCCGCGGCCAGCGGCACCTCCGGCCGCCCGTGCTCGTCCCTCTCCACCTCCGGCACACCGGGAGGCTAGCGACGACGGGGGCTCCCGGCGCGGGCGTCCAGGAGCCCGCCGCAGCTGTACCCCCGCACGCCTCAGGCGTCCGGCAGCTCGTCCAGGTGGTGCGTGTCGTTGAGCGACCGGACGACGGCCGGCCCGTCGGCGTACCAGCGGACCTCCGACAGGCAGGCGAGGTCCAGGTGCATCCGGTGCAGCGCGGACGGCGGCGCGTCCAGCGCGACCCGCAGCAGCGTCTTGATCGGCGTCACGTGGCTGACCAGCACGACCGTCTGGCCGCCGTGGCGCGCCAGCACCCGGTC
>JALYMN010000561.1 GCA_030773675.1 Actinomycetota bacterium | reverse complement strand
GGCGGACGGCGAGCGACCCGAGCTGCGCCTTCATCTCGTTGGCCTGGCCGAGGTCGCGCACCTCGCGCACCTCGCGGGCCCGCCGGATCGAGGCGATCTGCTTGTCGGCGCCCTTCGTCCAGGGTTGGGCGAACCCACGCGGGACGAGGTAGTTGCGGCCGTAGCCGTCCTTCACCTCGACGACGTCGCCGGGCGCGCCGAGGCCGGCGACGTCCTGGTTGAGGATGAGCTTCATCTGCCCGGCCCCTTATCGAGCGGTGCTCGTGTAGGGCAGCAGCGCCATCTCGCGGCTGTTCTTCACGGCCACGGCGACGTCGCGCTGGTGCTGGCTGCAGTTGCCCGAGACGCGGCGGGCACGGATCTTGCCGCGGTCGGAGATGTACTTCCGGAGCAGGCCGGTGTCCTTGTAGTCGACGTAGGTCACCTTGTCCTTGCAGAACTGGCAGACCTTCTTCTTGAGCTTGCGGGGCGGCGGCTTGGCCATCGCGGTTCGTTCTCCTGTGGGAAGTCGGTAGGTCTAGAAGGGAGGCTCGTCGGACCAGCCGCCGCCACCGCCCGAGGAGGCCGGCGTCGCCCACGGGTCATCAGCCGGGGCGCCACCGTTGCCGGAGGCGGAACCGCCGTACCCGCCGCCGCCGAACCCGCCGCCCTGCCCGCCGCCGCGCGAGGTCTTGTTGACCTTGGCGGTGGCGTACTTCAGGGACGGCCCGATCTCGTCGACGTCGAGCTCGATCACCGTGCGCTTCTCGCCCTCCTTCGTCTCGAAGGAGCGCTGCTTGAGCCGGCCCTGCACGATGACCCGGGCGCCGCGCTGCAGCGACTCCGCGACGTTCTCCGCCGCTTGGCGCCAGACGCTGCAGCGCAGGAACAGCGCCTCGCCGTCCTTCCACTCGTTGGTCGCCTTGTCGAGCGTCCGCGGGGTGGAGGCGACGGTGAAGCTGGCCACGGCCGCACCGGACGGGGTGAAGCGCAGCTCCGGGTCGTTCGTCAGGTTGCCGACGACGGTGATGACGGTCTCGCCTGCCATGGGAGTTCTCCTTGGGCCCTTCCCGCGGTCTGCGGGAGTGATCGAGTAGGGGCGTGCGCTGTCAGATCGCGCACTGGTGGAGCGGGGAAGGGGCGGTGCTGGTGGTGCGTGGGGCTAGCGCATGTCCGGCCGGATGACCTTGGTGCGCAGAACCGACTCGTTGAGGTTGAGCTGACGGTCCAGCTCCTTCATCACGGCCGGCTCGGCGTTGAGGTCGATGACGGCGTAGATGCCCTCGGCCTTCTTGTCGATCTCGAAGGAGAGGCGCCGGCGCCCCCACACGTCGACCTTCTCCACGGTGCCGCCACCGTTGCGGACGACGTTGAGGAACGTGTCGAGCGAGGGAGCGATGGTCCGCTCCTCGAGATCCGGGTCGAGGATGACCATGAGCTCGTAGTGACGCAACTGACCCACCTCCTCCTGTGGACTCGGCGGCCACGGACGGTCCGTGGCAGGAGGGCGTTCGCGTCTGGACGAACCTGCTCACGCTAGCAGCGGAGCTCGCCCTCCCCCGGTGGCGTCCGCAGCTGCTCCCGGTCGGACCCTCCCAGGCGGTTCCGACGAGGACCGTCGTGGACAGCGCCGGAGGCACGGACGTCGGTCAGGCGCCGTGCGGCGAGCGGGGCGGCGTCTCGGCGAGCAGCACGCGCACGAGCAGCGAGAGGACGCCGGCCGCGGCGAGCAGCGCCAGCACCGACGGCAGCCCGAAGCGCCGTGCCGGCACCGGCGTCCGGAGCGAAGGTGGACGGTCCTCGGACGTCGCGGTGCCGCCGGGCGACGGGGCGGTCGACCCGGCCGGCTGCACGTCGGGCGTGCCGGCCGGGACGTCGCCCTCCTCGTCGGGCACGACGACGCTGCCGGTGAACTCGTCGAGGTCCGCGCCACGGTAGGCGTAGGTGCCGGGCGAGGTGAGCGGCTCCGGCACGATGTGGCTCTGTCCCGGCACGAGCGTGCCGGTGTCGAGGTCCCAGCCGGGTCCGGCAGCGATGGCCCGGTGCACGAAGGTGTCGTCGTTGACGAAGCGCACCCTGTCGCCGGGCTCGAGGACGAGCCGGTCCGGCTCGGGGCCGTCCTGGGTGAGCCGGACGTCCCGGATCTCGGCCGCGGCGGTCAGCGCTCCGGCGCCGGCCGGGCCGAGCAGGACCGCGACGGCGGCCAGCGGCAGAGCCGAGCGGATGACGCGCCGTGGACGACGTCCGGGCACCGGCCGCGCGCCGGGGCGGAGTCGCTCGGGCATGCGCGCATCGTGGCACCCGGCGGCGCTCCAGCGGGGCACCCCGCCCGTAGGGTCGGGCGCGTGCTGAGGATCGGGGCCCACGTCGGCCAGGACGGCCCGCTGGCCGAGGCCCGGGCCCGGTCGGCCGACCTGGTGCAGTTCTTCCTCGGCGACCCGCAGGGCTGGAAGGCGCCGGTCGTGCCGGACGTCGACGCCGGCGCGGGGGTGGACCTGTACGTGCACGCGCCGTACATCGTCAACGTGGCGACGGGCAACAACCGCATCCGCATCCCGTCGCGCAAGATCCTCGCCCAGCACGTCGAGGCGGCGGCGGCGCTGGGCGCCAAGGGGATCGTGGTGCACGGCGGGCACGTGCTCAAGGGCGACGACCCGCAGACCGGCGTCGAGAACTGGGTGAAGACGTTCGAGCGGATGGAGCGTCCGCTGCCCGTCCTCATCGAGAACACGGCCGGCGGCGACCTGGCGATGGCCCGCCGGCTCGACGCGGTGGGCCGACTGTGGGACGCGGTCGGCGACTTCGACGGCGTCGGCTTCTGCCTCGACACCTGCCACGCGCACGCCGGCGGGGAGGAGCTCGTCGGCCTGGTCGAGCGGGTCAAGGCGATCACCGGGCGGATCGACCTGGTGCACGCGAACGACTCTCGCGACGCCTTCGGCTCCGGCGCCGACCGCCACGCCAACCTGGGGCAGGGCAAGGTCGACCCCGACCTGCTCGTCGCGGTGGTCGCGGCGGCCGGCGCGCCGGTCGTGGTGGAGACTCCCGGCGGCGTCGAGGGCCAGGCCGACGACATCGCGTTCCTGCGGGAGCGGCTCGCGCGCTGACCGCCGCCCGCGGCACGCCGGCCTCAGGCACCTCCGGTTAGCGCCGCCAGGTGCTCGAGGTCGTCCGCGACGACGAGCCCGGCCAGCCCGGACGGCGGCTCGTCCCCGCCGGCGGGCCCCCACTCCTGCGGCCGGCGGACGAACAGTGGGCGCATCCCGACCGCCGCGGCCGCGACGAGGTCGCCGGCGTGCGCGGCGACCATGCCCGCCTCGTCGGGCGCGCACCCGAGCAGCTCAGCGCCGCGCAGGTAGACCCGCGGGTCGGGCTTGTAGGCGTCGGCGAGCTGTGCCGACAGGACGGCGTCGAACCGCAGGTCGCCGTACCGGAGCAGGTCGACGAGCAGGGCGACGTGGCCGTTGGACAGGGTGGCCGTGCGGAAGCCAGCGCGCAGCCGCTCCAGGCCGGCTCGGGAGTCCGGCCACGGCCGCAGCCGCCGCCAGGCCTGCACGAGGTGCTCGCGCTCGGACTCCGACAGCTCCACGCCGTGCCGCTGCAGCACCTGGTCGAGCGTCTCGCGGTGCAGGGCGTCGAGGTCGCGCCACCGCTCGCCCGCGATCACGCGGTCGAGCGCCGGTTGGTAGGCGTGCCGCCAGTCGTCGACCACTGTCACCCGGTCCCCGGACGGTACCGCCCCGGCCTCGTCGAGCAGGCTGCCGCGCCAGTCGACGACGGTGCCGAACACGTCGAACAGCAGCGCGCGCAGCACGTGCCCATGGTCACACGGGACCCGCGTGAGCGGTCAGGCGGCGCGCAGCACCCGCTCGGGGGCGGGAGTGGCGGCCGCGCGGCCCACGGTGCGCTCGACGATGCGGACGACCGTAGCGGGCCGGTCGGACTGCGGGGCGTGCCCCGCGGCCAGCAGCGGCCGGAACCGCGCTCCGGGCACGAGCGGCAGGTAGCGGACGGTCTGCCCGCTCGCGATCCAGTCGGCGGTGCCCTGCACGAGGGTGACCGGGCACTCGATGCGGGCGGTGCCGCGCGGCAGGTCGAGCAGCAGGCCCCACAGCAGCGTGCGCCAGAAGTCGCGGGAGTCGGCGAAGCCGTCGCGGGCGCCGAGCGCCTCCTCCTCCGAGGTGAGCCAGGGGCTCGCCTTGAGCGGCCCGAGCAGGCCCGCCCGGCCGACCCGCCAGCCCGACAGCCGCTCGAGCAGCGGATCCAGTAAGCGCAGGCCGACCCGGGCCAGGGCCAGCGCGCCGGCCTGGTAGAGCCGCTCGGGCGGCAGGTTCATCCCGGACGGCGCGACCGCCACCACCGAGCGGGCGCGCCCGCGCACCGCGAGCTCGAGCGCCACCCGGGCGCCGAGCGAGTTGCCGAGCACGTGCACGGTGTCGAGGCCGGCGGCGTCCAGGGTGCGCTCGACGGCGTCGGCGATCGCGGCGACTGTCGGTCGCTCGTCGAGGTGGCGCGAGCCGCCGATGCCGGGGAGGTCGACCGCGAGCACCTCGAAGCGCTCGGCGAGCGCGGGAGCGACGGCGGTGAAGTCCCGGCGCGAGCTGCCCATGCCGTGCAGGAGCAGGAGCGGCTCGCCGGAGCCGGAGCGGGTCAGGGACAGCGTGGGCGCAGGCACGACGGACTTCTTCCCGCCGCAACAGGTGAGCAGGCCGTGAGTCGCACCACCCCTGACCGCGCGCCCTACCCTTGCGCGGCGTGGACCGTGCCGCGCGCCGGCTGACGCTGAGCGTCCTCCTCGTCACCGGGGTCCTGCTCCTGCTCGGCTACCTGCTCAAGGCGCAGTGCCTGGCCGACTACGACGCCGACCGCGACCGGCTGCTGTGCAGCAACGACATCCAGGTCCTGTACACGGCGCGCGGGCTCGGCGAGCACCGCCTCCCGTACGTCGCGGGCCGGCTCGACGCGCAGGGCCGCCTGTCCGGCGGGGTGGTCGAGTACCCGGTGCTGACCGGCCTGTTCGCCTGGGCCGCCGCCCTGCCGGTGGACGACGCGGGCGCGTACCTGCAGGTCACTGCCGCGCTGCTGGCCCCCTTCGGCCTGCTCACCTCGTGGCTGCTGGTGCGCACGACCGGGCCGCGCGCGCTGGTGTGGGCGGCCACCCCGCCGCTCGTCTGGTACTCCTTCCACAACTGGGACCTGCTCGTCGTCGCCGCGACGGTCGGGGCGTTCGCGGCGTGGCACGCCGGCCGGCCGCTCACGTCCGCGGCGCTGCTGGCCGTCGGGGCGTGCCTGAAGCTCTGGCCCGGGTTCTTCGTCGCGACGCTGGTGCTCGAGCGGCTCCGCGCCGGCGACCGGGCGGGCGCCTGGCAGGTCGCCGCGACCGCTGCGGGCGTGTTCGCTCTGGTCAACCTGCCCTTCCTGCTCGTCAATCCGGCCGGGTGGTGGGCGCCGTACGCGTTCCAGCAGCGCCGGGCGGCCGACGTCACGAGCAACAGCGTCTGGTACTGGTCCGGGGAGCACCTGAGCACCGAGCAGCTCAACCGGCTGGTCCCGGTGCTGCTGCTCCTGGGCCTCGCCGGCGCGCTCGCCGCCGGCTGGGCCCGCCGCGGCCCGTACCCGTTCGTGCAGGTGTGCGGGGCGGTCCTGTGCGTGTTTCTGCTGGTCAACAAGGCGCACAGCCCGCAGTTCGTGCTGTGGCTGCTGCCGTTCTTCGCACTCGTCCGGCTGCGCTGGGGCTGGGCGGCGGCCTACCTGGTGTTCGACACGCTGCTCTACGTCGGGCTGTTCCGCTGGTTCCACGACCTGGCGCAGGGCCGGGACTTCGGGGTGTGGAAGCAGATGCTCGTCCTCGGCGTGTGGGGGCGCGCGGCGATGCTCGTGCTGCTGTACGTCGCGCTCCTGCGCGCGCGCTCGAGCCTCGAGGAGCCGGCCCCGCCCGTGCACGTGCCCGCCCACGCGGCTGCCTGAGCGGCCGGGCGCGGAGGACGGCGCAGCGCCCAGGTCCGCGTCAGCCGACCCAGCGGTCGCTCGTGAACGCGACGGCCAGCACCAGCGACAGCGGCGCGGACAGCGTGAGGTAGGCGGGCAGCACCCAGTGCCGCCGCGCGGAGACCTCGGCCAGCAGCAGCCACAGCGGGAACCACAGCAGGGTCGCCCGGTCCACCGACAGGTAGAAGGTCGAGGTGGCCAGGGCGCCGACCGACAGCCCGACGTACGTCGCCTCGCTCCAGCGCCGGCGGCGCAGCAGGACGACGGCGAGGCCCACCCCGACGGCGACGGCGACGACCTCCGCGGCGAAGGAGAACCCGTAGTCGCTGCGCACCGCCGGGTCGGCGGCCAGGCGCAGCGTGGCGCGCAGCGCGTCGTGCGGCGCGGTCAGCCGGCGCTCCCAGCCCTCCCGCTGCGCGCTGAACCAGCGCAGCGGGTCGCCGGTGAGGGCCCACAGGTAGCCCCAGTACCCGGCGAGCGCGGCGAACGGCAGCGCAAGCCAGGCGGTCGACCGGTCGGGCCGGCCGCGCCGGCGCACCAGGTGCTCGACGACGAGGGCGACCGCGAGGAACAGCCCGGTGATCCGCACGGTCGTCGCGAGCGCCACGAGCACCGACGCGGCGGCCCAGCGGCCCTGCCGAGCGGCGACCCAGCCGGGCAGGGCGAGCGCGAGGAACAGCGCCTCGGAGTACGCCGCGGCCAGGAACACCGCGTACGGCGACAGCAGCAGCACCAGCACGGCGCGCTCCCCGGGAGCCCCCTCGAGCGCGGCGAGCCGGGCCAGCGCGACGACCGCGACGGCACCGCCGACGAGGCTCACGAGCAATCCCGCGACCGTCCAGGACGGCACGACGAGCCCGACGAGGCGCAGCACCAGCGGGTAGCCGGGGAACACGGCCTCGATCCCGCGGTCGGGGTAGTCGGCCGGGAAGCCGGTGTAGCCGTGCTCGGCGACCTTGCGGAACAGGTCGACGTCCCAGCGCGTCCAGCGCTCGACGAAGCCGGGCACCTGGTCGGCCCGGCGTCCGGGGAGCAGCTCGGAGGCGGCCCAGGTCGCCAGCGCGGTCGCCGCGCGGGTCGCCAGCCACAGGCCGAGCACGACCGGCACGACGGGCGGGAGCGCGCGCAGGCGGTCCTGGAGGCGTTCCCGTCGCTGTGATCCGCGAGTGCCGTCCTGCAGCGCGGTCACGCCGCCGTGGGCAGCCGCCGGGACACCGGTCCGGCCGAGCCGCGGTCGGGGGCGCCGTCGAGGAGCCCTCCGGCCGGGTCGTCGACGCCCGTGGGCCGCCCGGTGAGCGGGTCGGTGCGCACCACGTCGTGCTCGGGGTGCAGCACGTCGCGCACGACGAGCGCGGCGTAGCCGAGCAGGGCGAGGTCGCGCAGCAGGACGGCTGCGGTGAACCAGCCGACCGGGATGCCCTCGCCGGGGCGGTCGTTGGCGATGAAGTAGTAGAAGCGGGTGAACAGCACGAACACCTCCGTGGCCTGCCAGGCGAGGAACGGCCGCCAGCGCGGCCGGGCGAGCACCGCGAGGGGCAGCAGCCAGACGAGGTACTGCGGGCTGAACACCTTGTTGGTCAGCAGGAACGCCACGAGCAGCAGGAACAGCAGCTGGGGCAGGCGGGGACGGCGCGGCGCCCGCAGCGCCAGCGCGACGAGCGCCACGAGCGACAGGCCGAACGTGACCGCGACGGCCCGGTTGAGGGTGTCCGGCGCCTCGCCGGGGGCACGCGGCCCGTCGAGGACCAGGCTCAGCGCCGCGTTGCGCAGCCGGTCCGGCGTGCTGTCGGGCTCGGCGGCCTCCAGCCGGGCCAGGTGGTAGTAGAGCGAGTCCCAGTCCGCGGAGCGGGTGCGGTTGAGCTCGACGAAGCGGTAGACGGCGTTGGTGCCTTCCACTGTCGCGCCCGGCTCGACCGGGCTCGCGACCTCCACGTGCGGGGCGAGCGCGCCGAGCCCCTCCGTGCCGAACCGCTCGAGCGGGCTGCCCGCCACCCTGATCTGCGCGCCTTGCACCTCGGCGAAGGCAGGGCTGACCAGGTACGCCGGCGCGACGACGGCGAGCGTCGCGACGACGGTGGCTCCCGCCGCCTGCACACCTGCGCGCAGGCGCCCCGCGCGCCAGCACAGCGCGAGCAGCGGGACGAGGAACAGCACCGGGTAGAGCTTGGTCGCCGCCCCGAGCCCGAGCAGGGCGCCGGCCAGGACGGGTCGCCGGCGCGCCCAGGCGAGCAGGCCCAGGCCGGCGAGCGCGGTGGCGACGAGGTCCCAGTTGGTGCTGCCGTGCAGCAGCAGCCCCGGCGAGGCGGCGAGCAGCGCGGCGTCCCAGACCCGGCGCCGCCCCGCCAGGCGCACCGTCGTGACGGTGACGACCACGGCGCAGGCAGTGAGCAGCGCCCAGGTCACGTCGTAGAACCGCCGCGGCCGCTGGTCGGGCGGGAACACCTCCACGACCTCGGCCGAGGCCTGCATGACGAGTCCCATGACGACCGGGTACTCGACGGGGTGCTCGAGGTAGGGCGCGCGCCCCTCGTTCAGCCGCTCCGCGAAGTACAGCGCGAAGACGTCCGTGTAGCAGGCCCGCGTGTACTGGTACTCCTCGGTCCACGGGTGCACCCGGCAGGGCGACTTCTGCCAGAACCCCAGCAGGCTGGTGAGCAGGGTGAGCAGCACCAGCCAGCGCACCGGCTTCCAGAAGCGGCGCTCGCCGAGCCGGGCGTGGCGACCGGCGGGCCCCCCGACCGCCTCGGCCAGGCCCGCGACGACCGGGTCCTCCGCGGCGGGGCGCTGCGGCGGCGCGGGAACGTCGTCGCCGGCCCGGCGGGGCGGGACCTGCACCGGGCTGCTCACCTGCCTGCTCACCCGGGCATGCTGCCACGCGGCAGGAGAGCGCTCGACGCGCCGCGAGCGGCGGTCACGACGCGGTCCGGACCCGCTCCGGGCCCGGCCCTCAGCCCGTGGGCGCGGCGCTCGGGGCCGCCTCGGCCTCCTGCTCCGGCGTCGCCGCCGGCTCGTCCGGCTCCTCGGCCGGCGGCTGATCCGCGGGCCCGGAGGGCTCGGGCGCGGGCTCCTCCGTGGGCTCCGGCGCGGCGGGCTCCGACGCCTCGGCGGTCGGCTCGGCGGTCGGCTCCTCGGTCACGCGCTCCCGCTCGCGGACCCGCTCGCGCCGGCGGCGCGGCTGGTCGCCGACGACCCCGTCGTCCGCGCCGTCCAGCGAGCGCGCGCTCCCGACGAACGCCCGGTCCGGGAACTCCTCGACCGGCTGCCCCTCCAGCGCGCCGTCCATGAACGCCTTCCAGATCCGCGCCGGAGCGGACCCGCCGGTGAGGCCGCCGGAGCTGCCGAGCTCCCCGACGATCGGCTCGTTGTCACCCCGCCCGATCCACACCGCCGTGCTCAGCTGAGGGGTGTAGCCGACCATCCAGGCGTCGTTGCTCTCCTGCGTGGTGCCGGTCTTGCCCGCGGCCGGGCGGCCGTCGTCGAGCCGGCCGTTGCGCCGCGCCGTCCCGCTCTCGACGACCTGCCGCATCGCGTACGTCGCGTCCGCGGCGACCTCGGCGGGAAAGGCCTGCGAGGTGCGCGCCTCCGCCGTGTAGACCACCTCGCGGGAGCGCTGCTCGCGCACGCTCTTGACGAGGAACGGCTCGGCCGCGACGCCGCCGGCGGCGAAGGTGGCGAAGCCGGCCGCCTGGTCGACCACGGGCACGCCGTAGATCCCGAGTGCGATGCCGAGCGCCGGCGCCTCCCCGGGTGCGTCCGACAGCTGCACCTGTTCGCCGATGCCGGCGCGGCGCGCCACGTCGGCGACGGCCTGCGGGCCGACCTCCGCCGCCAGGGCGACGTACGCGGTGTTGACGCTGTTCTCGGTGGCGGTGGTGAGCGTGATCCGGCCGAAGTCCTGGTCGTCGAAGTTGCGCACCGGCACCGGGTAGCCCGCGAACTCGCGGGGACTGTTGCCGTTGACGCGCGTGCGCAGCCCGATGCCCTGCTCGAGCGCGGCGGCGAGCACGTAGGGCTTCATCGTCGAGCCCGGGTCCTGCCGGCTGCGGGCGTAGTCGAAGCCGCCGTTGCCGGTGCGGCCGCCGTAGTAGGCGTAGACCTCCCCGGTGCCCGGCCGGACGGCGACGAGCGCGCCCTGGATCGCGGCCTGACCCGACCCGCCGGCGCCCGCGGGGATCTCCTCCTGCACCGCGGCGACCGCGGCCTCCTGCGCCTGCTTGCGCAGGGTGGTCTGGATGACGAGCCCGCCCGACGACATGCGCTGCTCGTAGCCGAGCGCGGCCATCTCGTCCTCGACCCGGTCCAGCACGTAGCCCTGCGGTCCCGCGCGGTCCTGCCGCTTGGTCGACTCGGGCGCGCGGACGTTCGGGTAGCGCTGCTGCGCACGCTCCTCGGCGGTCAGCCAGCCCTTGTCGACCATCCCGTCGAGCACGTACTCCCAGCGCGCCCGCGCCCGGTCCGGGTGCCGCGCCGGGTCGTAGCCGGCCGGCGAGCGGATGCTGGAGGCGAGCACGGCGGCCTGCCCGACCGACAGGTCGGCCGCCCGGCCGCCGAAGTACGTCTCGGTCGCTGCCTCGATGCCCCACGCGCCGCGGCCGAAGTAGATCGTGTTGAGGTAGTCCTCGAGGATCTCGTCCTTGCTGCGGGTCTGCGTCATCTTCAGCGCAATGAAGACCTCCTTCACCTTGCGGGAGAAGGTCCGCTCGCTGGTGAGGTAGGCGTTCTTGGCGTACTGCTGGGTGATCGTCGAGCCGCCCTGCTCCACACCGCCGCCCTGCACGTTGGCGAACAGCGCCCGGGCGATGCCGGTCGGGCTGATGCCGGGCGAGCTGTAGAAGCCGCGGTCCTCGGCCGCGAGCACGGCCCTCTCCGCGACGTCGGACACGGCGTCGAGGCCCACGAGCCGGCGGTTCTGCTCGCCGAGGCGGGCGAGCTCCGACCCGTCGGCGTAGGTGACGAGAGTGGACTGCTGCCGTACGCTCTCGGCCGCCTCCGGGACGTCGGTCAGCGCGTAGCCGACCCCGCCGAGGAGCAGCCCGCCGGCGAGGCCGCCGCCCACGCCGACCAGCGTGAGGCTCCGCCAGGACAGTCTGCGCACCTCTTCACTATCGCGTGAGAGACCTCCGGCGTTCCCGCAGCGACGCGGCTGCGCGGCAGATCACGTCGCCGGACGCGCTCTCGCCCGGCGGCTGCGGCCCGGCCGCACGGCGCCCCGGCGCCTGCTCGCCGCCGCTCAGCGCTCTCTGCTGCGC
>JALYMN010000560.1 GCA_030773675.1 Actinomycetota bacterium | reverse complement strand
GCGCCGCGGTGCGCGACGGCGTCCAGCGCCTGGAAGCGCACGTACGGCGCCGGGTCGTCGAGCATGCGCACGAGAGCGTCGATGACCTCCGGCTCGGTGCGCCCGGCCGCGGCGGTCGCCGCCTGCGCCCGGACGCCGGGTGCCCGGTCGGCGAGGCCGGCGAGCAGCTCCTCGACGGTCAGCCCGAGGGGCATGAGCGTGCGCAGGCCCTTGGCCCGGCGCACCCAGCGCCGGCTGGTGAGGTCGGAGGTGGCGTCGGCGGCCGTGCTGCGCACGAGGTCGGCGACCGGGGCGAGGCTGTCGGCACCGATGCGGTCGGCGACCTCGAGCACCACCGCGCGGCCGACCCGGCCGGACAGCGGGCCGGGGTGGCCCCCGCCGACCACGACCTCCAGCGCGCGCACCACCGTCGCCCGGCGGCGCACCCGGACGTCGCGGCTGACGACCGCCACGACGAGCAGCAGCAGGGCGGTGGTGGTCATGCCGACGCCCGCCCAGAGCAGCAGCAGGCGCACTACTGGACCCGCCCGGACGCGCGCGCCACCCGGGCCAGCAGCACGGGCAGGGAGAACGGCTTCGCGATGTGGTCGACGGCGCCGAGCGACAGCACCGACAGCACCTCCGGCTCGCTGGCGCGCGCGGTGAGGACGAGCACCGGGACGCCGGGCAGCAGCGCGCGCGCCGACAGCGCGCGCAGCACGCCGAAACCGTCGAGGGCCGGCAGGTCGACGTCCAGCAGCACCAGGCGGGCCCGCTGCTCGGCCGGCACGTCGAGCGCGGCGACCGCGGCGGCGCCGTCGGAGACCACGGCGACCGTGTAGCCCTGGGCCTCGAGGGCCCGGGTGAGCAGGCCGACGAGCACGCGGTCGTCCTCGACGAGCAGGACGTCGGGCGCGGAGGTCGCCGAGGTCGGGATCGTCTCGGCCAGTGGGGCCGTGCGCTGCACCGGCGGGCTGGTGAGCGCGGTCGCGACCTCGGCCCGCAGGCTCTCGACCAGGTCGGCGAGGGCGGCGCCCTGCTCGCCCGGCTCGCCCGGCGCGCGCAGGAGCTCCTCGGCGCGCTTGGCGAGCTCCGCCCCGCGGTCGAGGCCGAAGACCCCGAGCGAGACGAGCTGGTGGGCGGTGCGGACGGCGTCGGCGACGACCTCGGGCGCGAGCGGCCCGGCGACGAGCAGCTGCAGGGCGGTCTGCTCGAGGGCGTCGATCCGCTCGGTGAGCATCCCCGCGGAACGGTTGAGCATCTCGCGGACCAGACCGGCCCGGCCGACGTCGACCTTGTCGTGCACCGTCACGGGAGCTCCTTGCCAGGGTCAGCGGCGGCCCCGGGGCCGCTCGAGAGGACGATCGGCCTGCAGCAGGACGACCGACCTCGCCACCATCGGCAGGAGGGCGCCCGGTCCGTAATCGTTTCCTGCGGCCGGCCGCTCCCCGGCGGTGTCGAGCGCGACGCCGTAGCGCGCCGCCCACGGCAGCGACGGCAGGACGAAGCGCACGTCGCTCGCGCCGGCGTGCACCAGGAGGAGGAAGGAGTCGTCGACCACCGCCTCGCCGCGCGGGCCGCGGGCGCGGATGCCGCGGCCGTCGAGGTACATGCCGAGGGTCGGCGCGCCGGGCGTGAACCAGGCGCCGCCGGTGACCTCCGCGCCGTCCGGGCCGAACCAGGCCAGGTCCTTGACCACCTCGTCGCGCACGACGCGACCGGAGAAGAACGCGTTCTGCCGGAACACCGGGTGCGTGCGGCGCAGGCGCACCAGGAAGCGGACCCACTCCCGCAGGTCGCGCCCGGCCGCGTCGTGCTCCCACGGCTGGTAGGAGAGCTCGGTGTCCTGGCAGTAGGCGTTGTTGTTGCCCTGCTGGGTGCGGCGCACCTCGTCGCCCATCGACAGCATCGGCACGCCGGTCGACAGCAGCAGCACGGCGAGGTGGTTGCGGGCCTGCCGGCGGCGCAGCGCCTGCACCGCTGCGTCGTCGGTCTCGCCCTCGACCCCGCAGTTCCAGCCGCCGTTGTGGCTGTCGCCGTCGCGGTTGCCCTCGCCGTTGGCCTCGTTGCGCTTGGTCTCGTACGTCGTCAGGTCGCGCAGCGTGAAGCCGTCGTGGGAGGTGACGAAGTTGATCGACGCAGAGGGGCGGCGTCCGTCGTCCTGGTAGAGGTCGGAGGAGCCGGACAGCCGGTAGGCCAGCTCGCGCACCCCCGACTCCGAGCCGGACCAGACCCGGCGGACGGTGTCGCGGTACTTGCCGTTCCACTCGGTCCACAGCGGCGGGAACTCCCCGACCTGGTAGCCGCCCTCCCCGACGTCCCACGGCTCGGCGACGAGCTTGACCTGGTTGACGACCGGGTCCTGGTGGATGACGTCGAAGAACCCCGACAGCTTGTCGACGTCGTGGAAGGAGCGGGCGAGCGCGCTCGCGAGGTCGAAGCGGAACCCGTCGACGTGCATCTCGGTGACCCAGTAGCGCAGCGAGTCCATGAGCAGCTGCAGCACGTGCGGGTTGCGGGCGTCGAGGGTGTTGCCGCAGCCGGTGTAGTCGCGGTAGCGGCTGCGGTCGTGCTCCAGCCGGTAGTAGGACGGGTTGTCGATGCCGCGGAAGGCGAGCGTCGGACCGGTCTCGTCGCCCTCGGCGGTGTGGTTGTAGACGACGTCGAGCAGCACCTCGATGCCCGCGGCGTGCAGGCTGCGGACCATCGCCTTGAACTCGCGCACCTGCTCGCCGCGAGAGCCGCTGGCCGAGTAGCCGGCGTGCGGGGCGAAGTAGCCGAGGGAGTTGTAGCCCCAGTAGTTGGTGAGCCCGGCGCGGAGCAGGTGCGGCTCGGACACGAAGTGGTGCACCGGCATGAGCTCGACCGCGGTCACGCCGAGCGAGACCAGGTGCTCGACGGCCGCGGGGTGCCCCAGCCCGGCGTACGTGCCGCGCAGCTGGGGCGGCACGTCGGGGTGGCGGGCCGTGAAGCCCCGGACGTGCAGCTCGTACACGACGGTGTCGGACCACGCGGTGCCCGGCCGCCGGTCGTCGCCCCAGGGGAAGGCGTCGTGCACGACCACCGAGCGCGGCACGAACGGCGCGCTGTCGCGGCCGTCGGGCAGCCATTCCGAGCCGGGCGCCGAGCCGAACACCGCGGGGTCGAGCGTCATCGTCCCCTCGACCGCGCGGGCGTAGGGGTCGACGAGCAGCTTGTGCGGGTTGAACCGCAGGCCCTGCGCCGGGGCGAAGGGGCCGTCGACGCGGAAGCCGTACCGCTGCCCGGGGCCGACCTGCGGCAGGTAGCCGTGCCAGACGTGGTGGGTGGACTCCTCGAGGGCGACCCGGGTCTCGACGGTTCCGCCGCCCGGCGCGTCGTCGAACAGGCAGACCTCGACCCGCTCCGCCCCGGGGGAGAACAGCCCGACGTTGGTGCCCTCGCCGTCCCAGGTGGTGCCGAGCGGGGCGGGACGGCCGGGCCAGGGGCGGGTCACGGCACGGTCCGTGCGGCCGCGGCGGCAGGCACGACGCCGCGGGAGTCGCGGGACATGCGCGAACACTAGGGTTCGGCGCGACGTACTGGAGATCACGCGAATCACGCGGAGGGCACATGGGCGAGTTCGTGCGGCTCGAGGTGGAGGGCGCGGTCGGGACGATCCGCCTCGACCGGCCGAAGATGAACGCCATCAACGGGCAGCTCCGCGCCGAGCTGCTCGAGGTCGCGGTCGAGGCGCGCGAGCGCGACGACGTCCGGGCGGTCGTCGTCTACGGCGGCGAGCGGGTGTTCGCGGCCGGCGCCGACATCGCCGAGATGGCGGAGATGAGCTTCGTGCAGATGCAGTCCTGGGGCACCGGGCTGCAGGAGGCGCTCAAGGTCGTGGCCCGGCTGCCCAAGCCGGTCGTGGCCGCGGTCACCGGCTACGCGCTCGGCGGCGGCTTCGAGCTCGCGCTCGCCTGCGACTTCCGGGTGCTCGGCGAGCGGGCCAAGGTCGGCCTGCCCGAGATCACGCTCGGGATCATCCCGGGAGCCGGAGGCACCCAGCGGCTCACCCGGCTGGTCGGGCCGGCCAGGGCCAAGGACCTCGTCTTCAGCGGCCGCCACGTCGCCGCCGAGGAGGCGCTCGCCCTCGGTCTCGTCGACCGGGTGGTGCCGGACGCCGAGGTCTATCCCGCCGCCCGCGCGCTGGCCGAGCGGTACGCCGCCGGCCCCGCCATCGCCCTGCGCGCCGCCAAGCAGGCCGTGGACGACGGGCTCGAGCTCGACCTCGACAGCGCGCTGCGCCTCGAGACCGCCGTGTTCACCGCGCTGTTCGCCACCGAGGACCAGCGCACCGGCATGCGGTCGTTCCTCGAGAACGGGCCGGGCAGGGCGGTCTTCTCCGGCCGCTGACGCCCGCCATCCCGCTGTGGCTGGCGTCACCGCCGATCCGCGTGCTACTGCCCCGGTAGCCTGCTCGGCGGTCAGGGCGCCGGGCCCCGCCGAGTTGCCCGCGGCTAGCGTGACCGCGACCCTCGGACGAGCGCGGGACCGCTCGCCGGACCCCGTCGGAGCTCGAGGCCGTCAGCCGCTGAGAGAGGACAGGCAGCGTGAACGTCGTCGTACTGGTCAAGCAGGTGCCTGACACCTGGGCCGAGCGCAAGCTCGACCCGACCGACAAGACGCTCGACCGGGCGTCGGTCGACGTCGTCATGAACGAGATCGACGAGTACGCCGTCGAGGAGGCGCTGCGGATCACCGAGGCGCAGGGCGGCGAGGTGACCATCGTCACCATGGCGCCCGAGCGGGGCGTCGAGACGATCCGCAAGGCGCTGTCGATGGGCGCGCACAAGGCGGTGCACCTGTCCGACGAGGCGCTGCGCGGCTCGGACGCGATCCAGACCTCCTACGCGCTGGCGAAGGTGCTGGGGACGCTGGAGTACGACCTGGTCCTCGCCGGGTCCGAGGCCACCGACTCGCGGATGGCGATCATGGCGCCGCTGCTCGCCGAGCGGCTCGGGCAGCCGCAGCTGTCCGGCGCCCGCAAGGTGACCGTCGAGGGGGGCACCGTCCGCATCGAGCGGCAGACCGAGAACGGCTACGACGTCGTCGAGGCGCCGACCCCGGCGATCGTCAGCGTGGTCGAGAAGATCAACGAGCCGCGCTACCCGTCGTTCAAGGGCATCATGGCGGCCAAGAAGAAGCCGCTGACCACGCTCACGCTGGCCGACGCGGGCATCGAGCCGGAGCGCGTGGGGCTCGCGAACGCGCCTTCGCAGGTCGTCGACTTCGCGAACAAGCCGCCGCGCCAGGCCGGCCAGGTCGTCAAGGACGAGGGGGACGGCGGAGTCAGGATCGCCGAGTTCCTGGCGTCGCAGAAGCTCGTCTGAGGAAGCAGGGGCAACGAGATGGCTGAGGTCCTGGTCCTCGTCGACCACGTCGACGGGGCACCCAAGAAGGTTTCCTACGAGCTGCTGACGCTCGCCCGTGAGCTGGGCACGCCGTCCGCCGTCGCGCTCGGGCGCGGCGCGTCGGCGGCCGCCGAGCGACTGGCGGCGTACGGCGCGGAGAAGGTCTACGTCTGCGAGGCGGAGGAGCTCGACGCCTTCCTCGTCGGGCCGAAGGCCGCCGTCCTCGCGCAGCTGATCACCGACAGGAGCCCGGCGGCGGTGCTCGTGCCGAGCAAGGCCGAGGGCAAGGAGGTCGCCGCTCGCGCGGCGGTCAAGACCGGCGGCGGCCTGCTCACCGACGCGGTCGGCGTGAGCGGCGACCTCACCGCCGAGCAACCCGTGTTCGGCGGCAGCGTCTCGGTGCAGTCGCGCGTCGCCACCGGTGTCCCGATCATCAGCGTGCGGGCCAACTCCACCGCGCCGACCGAGCAGCCCGCCGCCGGGCAGGTCGAGCACGTGACCGCGACGTTCAGCGACGCCGACAAGGCCGCGCGGGTGGTCGACCGTGTCGTCGAGCAGAAGGGCGGCCGGCCGGCGCTCGGCGACGCCGCGGTCGTCGTCTCAGGCGGGCGCGGCGTCGGAGGCGCGGAGAACTTCGCGATCGTGGAGCAGCTCGCCGACGTGCTCGGCGCGGCGGTCGGCGCCTCCCGCGCGGCGACGGACGCGGGCTGGTACCCGCACCAGCACCAGGTCGGCCAGACCGGCCAGACCGTGTCGCCCCAGCTCTACATCGCGGTGGGCATCTCCGGCGCGATCCAGCACCGCGCCGGCATGCAGACCAGCAAGACGATCGTCGCGATCAACAAGGACCCCGAGGCGCCGATCTTCGAGCTCGCCGACTTCGGCCTCGTCGGCGACCTGTTCACGGTCGTCCCGCAGCTCACCGAGCAGCTGCACAAGCGCAAGGGCTGACCTCGCCCTCGGCCGATGGCCCGGCCCCCTGAGGGGCCGGGCCGTCGTGCTGCGACCCGTCGTGGTGTCACACCTGGGAGCACCGGTGCTACACTCGTGCGTGCCCACGACCCGACCGCGTCACGTCGTGACGGAAACCGACGACCTGGCCGACGCACTGGACGCCGCTGCGCAGCGTTGGCCGGGGCTGACCCGCCCGCAGCTGCTCGTCCGGCTCGCGCTCGATGGCCACCGGGTCGCGCAGGAGGCGGCCGGCGAACGGCGCCGACTCCGGCTGACCGCCCTGCAGCGGCACCGGGGGGCGCTGACGGGGGCCTACGGCGAGGGCTACCTGGACCGGCTCCGCGAGGAGTGGCCGACCTGATCGTGCTCGACGCCAGCGTGCTCATCGGCTACCTGGACCGCGCCGACCCGCACCACGCAGACGCCGAGGTGCTGCTGGTCGCCGCGCTCGACGAGGACCTGGCGGTGAACACGCTCACGCTCGCGGAGGTCCTGGTCGGGCCGGCCCGGCACGGTCGGCTCGCCGACGTCCGCGCGGCTCTCGGCGACCTGGACGTGCGTGAGCTGGCGCTGCCACCCGATGCCGCGACCCGGCTCCCGGTGCTGCGCGTCGGCACGGGGCTGCGGCTGCCCGGCTGCTGCGTGCTGCTCAGCGCCCAGGACGCCGGCGGGCAGCTCGCCTCGTTCGACGTGCGCCTCGCCCGTGCCGCCCGCGAGCTCGGCCTCGCCGTCCTGACGGCCCGAGCAGGCGCCGAGGTCGGCCCAGCAGCTCCTGCGGCGGGCGGCGAGGGCGCCCCGCGTCGCCAGGACCGCGCCCCTAGAGGTCGTACCGGACGCCGGTGAGGTCCTCCGAGCGGTCGAACAGCAGGTGCGCGACGGCGTCGTCCTGCGCCGCCGCGCTCCGGCCGACGCGGACGGGGTGCCCGCGCAGCTCTCCGGGACCGCGCGGCCCCCAGTAGTCGCCGGGCCGCACGTCTGGCATCGTCGCGGCGTACAGCTGCGGCCACGCGCCCGAGCGCGGCGACTGCCCGACCAGCGCGTTGCCCAGCCTCGACGCCAGGCCGAGCAGCGGGTTGCCGTGGCCCTGCTGCAGGTTGGTCGAGCTGTAGCCCGGGTGCGCGCTCGCGACGAGCAGCCGGTCGCCGGCGCGGCGCTGCAGCTCGCGGGCGAACAGCAGGTTGGCCAGCTTGCTCTGCCCGTACGCGCGCCAGCGGCCGTAGCGCCGCTCGCCCATGAGGTCGTCGAGGTCGATCCGCCCGCTGCGGTGGGCCACGCTCGACACTCCGACGACCCGCGGCGCGCGGGCGGCCAGCAGCGCCGGCAGCAGCAGCCCGGTCAGCGCGAAGTGGCCGAGATGGTTGGTGCCGAGCTGGCGCTCGAACCCGTCCTCGGTGAGCTGCCGGGGCACCGCCATGACGCCGGCGTTGAGCACGAGCAGGTCGAGCACCGGCGTGCGGGCCCGGACCTGCGCCGCCGCCGCGCGCACCGACGTCAGCGAGGCGAGGTCGAGCCGCACGAGCTCGGGCAGCCGCGTCGCGGCGCCGGCGGGCA
>JALYMN010000559.1 GCA_030773675.1 Actinomycetota bacterium | reverse complement strand
ACACGGGGTCGGGGCGCACGTCGCCACTCCGCGAGGGCCAGGAGCGCCCCCGTCGGGAGGGCGCGTCAGCGCGGCTTCTTGCTCCTCATCTGCTGGAGCAGCTGCCGGGCCTTCGCCTGGTTGTGCGGCTTGCGCGCCTCGTCCAGCAGCTTCTTCGCGACACCCGCCTTGAGCAGTCCGCTGAGCAGACCCATTGCCGTCCTCCTCCTCGTCGTCCCCGTCCCTGGACGACGTCCGGGCGCCGCCGCGCGTTCCGCCGCGCCATCCTGGGGGGGTGGACCCACCCGCCGCCCGCGCGCTCGTGCTCGCCCGCACCCGCGTCGCCCGTCCGCCCGCCGTGCCGGAGCTGCGGCTGCACCTCGCCGAGGACATGGACGCGCTGTGGGCCGACCTCGCCCGCGAGCTGGGCTCCGGGGAGCTGCCCCCGCCGTTCTGGGCCTTCGCCTGGCTCGGCGGGCAGGGCCTGGCCCGCCACGTGCTGGACCGGCCGGCCGAGGTCGCCGGACGGCGCGTGCTGGACCTCGCCACCGGCTCCGGGCTGTGCGCGCTCGCGGCGCGGCGCGCCGGCGCCGCGGCCGTCCTCGCCGTGGACGTCGACCCCGTCGCCGGCGCGGCGGCGCGGCTGAACGCGCGGCTGAACGACCTCGACCTCGACGTCGACGTCTGTGACCCGCTCGACGAAGCGCCGCCGGACGTCGACGTGCTGCTGGCCGGCGACGTCTGCTACGACGCGGCGATGACCGCGCGGGTGCTGCCCTGGCTGGCGGCCGCCCGCGCCCGCGGCGTCCGGGTGCTGCTCGGCGACCCCGGACGCTCCTACCTGCCGCAGTCCGGCCTCACCGTGCTGTCCGAGCACGACGTCGAGACCACCCGTGAGCTGGAGGGGGTGGAGCGCAAGCGCGTGCGGGTGCTCGAGCTCGCCTGACACCGCCTGTCGGTACCGCGTGCGAAGGTGACACGACGCGATCCCGCTCCCGGAGGGTGCATGAACCTCGAGAAGGTGGTGTTCGGGTTCTTCGTCCTGCTCGCCGCCACGCTCAACTTCGGCTTCTTCGTCGGCGACATCTCCGACCCCGCGCTGCACAACGTCTACGAGCTGTACGCCGCCGTCGTCGTCAACCTCGTGGCCACGGTGTTGAAGTTCGGCGACCGCACGCAGATCGGCGCCGTGCACCTCGCCACCAGCCTGGTGGCCGACCTGCAGCTCATCGCCGCCGCGCTCGCCTACGCCTACGCCACGCGCATCGCGGGGCCGGAGCTGACCGCCGCGGAGACGGCGTCAGTCGTCTCGCTGTCGGGTGGCGCGCTGCTCGCCAACGTCGTGTCGGTGGTGCTGCTGCTCGTCGAGACCATCACCTACCACCGCAGCCGGTAGCGCCGTGGCACGGCAGCGCCACCGTCCCCCGCCCCTTCCGCGTCCCGCGCGTCGCCCCGCCGGCAGCGTCCGCACCCGCACGGTCGACATCGGCGTCGACGTCGAGGCCAGCGCACCGATCTTCCTCATCCTGCGCCGGATGCGCGCGCCGCTCATCACGCTCATCCTCGTCGTGGCGGTCAGCGTCCTCGGGCTGACGCTCGTGCCGGGGCAGGACGACCAGGGCCGGCCGCACCGCATGGGCATCTTCGACGCCTTCTACTTCATCAGCTACACGGCGACGACCATCGGGTTCGGCGAGCTGCCCTACCCGTTCACCGACGCGCAGCGGCTCTGGACCACGGTGAGCATCTACCTCACGGTGATCGCCTGGGCGTACGCGATCGGCGCCCTGCTCACCCTCGTGCAGGACCGCGCCTTCCGGCAGGCCCTCGCCGTGCAGCGCTTCGCGCGCAAGGTGGCGCGCCTGCGCGAGCCGTTCCTGCTGGTGGCGGGCTACGGGCAGACCGGCGAGATGCTCACCCGGTCCTTCGACGAGCTGGGGCGGCGGCTCGTCGTCCTGGACCGCTCGGCCGACCGCATCGACGCGCTGGACCTGGCGAGCTACCACGGGGAGGTGCCGGGCCTCGCCGCCGACGTGCGCGACCCCTACGCCCTGGCCGTCGCCGGCCTCGCGCACCCCTGCTGTGAGGGCGTGCTCGCGCTGACCAACGACGACGAGGCCAACCTCGCCGTGACCATGGCCGCCGCCCTGCTGCGCCCCGAGCTCACCGTCGTGGCGGGCACGACCTCGCCGGTCATCGCCCACCGGATGTGCGCGTTCGGCGCGCCCACGGTCATCAATCCCTTCGACCGCTTCGGCGAGCACCTGCTGCTGGCGCTGCGCTCGCCGGCGGCGTACCAGCTCATGACCTGGCTGGAGGCCGGGCCGGGGGCCGAGGTGCCCGAGCGGGGCCTGCCACCCACGAGCGGACGCTGGGTGGTCTGCGGCTACGGCCGCTTCGGAAAGGCGCTCACTGCCGACTTGCGCGCCGCCGGGCTCGAGGTCACCGTCATCGACCCGGCCGGGCTCGGCGAGGGGGCGCGCGACGACCTCGACGTGGTGTCCGGCGATGCGTCGGAGCCGGGCGTGCTCGCCCGCGTCGGCCTGCAGGACGCCGTGGGCTTCGTCGCGGGCACCGACAACGACACCACGAACCTGTCGCTCGTCGCCGCCGTGCGGCAGGACGACCCCGACCTGTTCCTCATCGCGCGGCAGAACCGCCCGGCGAACGCGCCGCTGTTCAGGGCGTTCGGCCTGGACGCCCTGCTCGTGCCGACCGAGCTCGTGGCGCACGAGGCCTACGCCCACCTGAGCACGCCGCTGCTGTGGCGGTTCCTGCAGGACATGCCGCGTCAGGGCGACGCCTGGGCCGCGGACGTCGTGCGCCGCCTGCGTCACACCTGCGGGCGCACGATCGAGGCGCTGTGGAAGGTCCGGCTCACCGAGGAGGAGGCGCCGGCGCTGCGCACCTGGCTGGCCGCCGGGACGGTGCGGCTCGGTGACCTCCTGCGCAACCCGGAGGACCGCTCGCAGGACCTGCCCGTCGTCGTCCTGCTGGTACTGCGCGGGCAGGACGGGGGCGAGGAGGTCGTGCTCATGCCCGGCCCGGACCTCCGCCTCGCCCCTGGCGACCAGCTGCTGCTCGTCGGGCGTCCCGCCGCGCGCCGTGCCCTGGAGAACACCCTGTTCGTCGACGCCGCCGCCGAGTACGTCGTCACGGGCGAGCGGCGGCCGGTCGGCTGGCTGTGGCGCCGGCTGGCCGACCCGGCCCCCGTGACGGCGGAGCGCTAGGGGCTCGGCGTCCCGCGTCGCCGGTCCGCCGCGCGACTGGCTCGCACGATGCGGCGGCCGCGCGGCCCTCGGCGACGGGCATGCCCAGCCACCCGCCCCCTGACGGCGTCCGCGACGAGGGCCAGGAGCAGGCCTGCGAGGCCGTCGGCCACGAGGCGTCGCGGCGCGATAACCTCCTGCGCCCAGTCGAGGGCGGCTCGCGCGAAGGCCGGCTCCGGGTGCGTCTCGCCCCGGCGGGCGGCGCGCAGGACCTGCCGCCGCTGCGCCCAGGACAGGCCGTGCCAGGTGCGCCGCCGGCGGTCGCGCACGGCCTGGGCGCGTGGTGCTCGCGCCGGCACCGCGCTGCCGGGTCGCCCGTTCCCGCTCGTCACGGG
>JALYMN010000558.1 GCA_030773675.1 Actinomycetota bacterium | reverse complement strand
GCGGGGGGACGAGCCGGAGCGGGCGGTCGCGCTGCTGCAGGAGGCGCTCGCCGGCCCCGCGCAGGCGCGGCACCCGCTGCTCGGCACGCTGGCGCTGGTGGCGCTGGGCTACGCGGCGCTGGACCGCGGCGACCTCGAGGAGGCCGAGGGGGCGGTGTGGCGCGCGCTCGCCCTGCTGTCCGGCATCGACCTCGAGCCCTCGGCCGCGCTCGGCGCCAAGGTGCTGCACGCGCAGGTGCTGCGCCGGCGCGGGCAGCTGACCGAGGCGCTGACCGAGCTGGACGCCGCGCTCGGCACCGCCACCGCCCCGGCACTGCTGTTCCCCCGCCGGCAGGCCCTCGCCCACCGGGCCGGCACGCTGCTGGAACTGGGCCGCCCGCGCGAGGCGCTCGAGGCGGCGCGGGAGGCGCTGGCCATGGGCAGCGAGGACGCCAAGTCGACGGTGCTGGCGCTGCGCGCCTACGGCTCGGCGCTGCGCGCCTGCGGGGAGGACGACCTCGCCGTCCGGGCGCTGCGCGAGGCGCTGGAGGTCGCCCGGGCCACCGGGCAGCGCAGCGAGGCGCGGCAGACCGAGCGGGTCCTCGCCGCTGCCGGTCCTCGCCGGTGAGCAGCGGACGTCCCTCGGCCCGGGACTCAAGCCGGGGGCTGGACGGGTCGAGGGCTGGAGCGCAGGCTGTCCCGATGTGTCCCGTTACCTGGAGCCGTGGTGACCGCTGAGCTCGTGAGGCAACCCTCCGCGTCACCGCTGCTCGTCGCCTACGAGCTCGCCGGCGGACCCGTCGACCCGGAGCTGGCGGCGATCGCCCGGCTCGCCGCCGCCGTATGCGGGACGCGGACGGCCTCGGTCAACCTGCTCGACGACGCTGCACAGCACCAGGTCGCCACCTTCGGCTGCGTGGGTGCGAGCACCCCGAGGTCGAAGGCCATGTGCGACGTCACGCTGGGCGAGCCGCGCCCGGTCGTCGTGCCGGACGCCCGCCTGGACGAGCGCTTCCGCGACAACGCGTGGGTGACCGGCGAGCTCGCCGAGGTGCGCTTCTACGCGTCGTACCAGCTGCGCGACGCCGAGGGCCGCGCGGTCGGGACGCTGTGCGTGTTCGACGACCGTCCGCGCCGGCTGAGCCGGCAGCAGCACGAGGCCCTCGCCGAGCTGGCGGCGCAGACCGCCCGCCTGCTCGAGCAGCGCCGCGAGGCCAAGGCCGTGCAGGAGCAGCTCACGCAGCTGGGCCGCAGCAACGCCGAGCTGGCCGCGTTCGCCGGACGTGTGGCGCACGACCTGCGCAACCCGCTCACCGGCGTCGTCGGCTTCCTCGCCCTGGCCCAGCGCCGCGGCGGCGAGGTGCCGCCGCTGGTGCAGACCTGCCTGCAGCAGGCCACCGTCGCGGCGACCCGCGTGCAGGACATGCTCGACGGTCTGCTGCGCTTCGCCAAGGCCGGTTCGCCCGCGCCCGCGCAGGACGTCGACCTCGCCGGGCTCGCGGAGCAGGTGCGCGGCGACCTGCAGCACTGCCTCGACGACGCCGGTGCGCGGCTCGAGGTCGGGCCGCTCGCCCCGGTGCGCGTCGACCCGCTGCTGCTCGGCCAGGTGCTGCAGAACCTGCTGGGCAACGCCTGCAAGTACGGCGAGCCCGGTCGGCCCGGCGTCATCCGGGTGGAGCAGACCGTCCGGGACGGGAGCTGGACGCTGACCGTGGTCGACAACGGGCGGGGCATCCCCGCGGCCGCGCGCTCGCACGTGTTCGAGCTGTTCGGTCGCGCGTCCAACGCCGGCAGCGTCGAGGGCACCGGCATCGGCCTGGCGACGGTGGCGCGCAGCGTGCAGGCCCTGGGGGGCGAGGTCGAGCTGGCCGACACCCCCGGTGGCGGGCTGACCGTGCACGTCCACCTGCCGGACTGCTGAGGTCGCGGACGCGGGACGCCGCTGTCAGGCGGGGCGGTCCACCTGCGTCCAGCCGAGCCAGCCGTCGTCGGTCGGGAACGGCACCTGCCGGCCCAGCTCGCCCTCCCCACGCAGGGCGGCGAGCAGCGCCTCGAGCAGTCCGACCAGTCCGCTCGCGACCGGAGCGTCCACGGCGCCCTCCTCGGCGATGTAGTCCCTGACGCAGCCGCGCTGGTCGCCCGCTCGCGGGTCGACGAACCACTCCACGTCACCACCCGCGACGGGCACGAACTGCGGCAGCCAGGCGAACGCGGGCTCGCCGGCCTGTGCCTCCAGGGTGGCCACGAGAGCGTCCACGTCGTCGAAGACCTCGCAGCTGAGGTGGTGCTCCCGGGCCGCCGCGACCGCGGACAGGGGTCCGAGGAGCGTGCCCAACAGGTGACCCTCGTCGGGGACCTCGCAGTACGGGCACGGTGAGGAACCAGTCGAAGAGCCAGACCGGGCTGTGCCGGCCCAGCTCGTCGCGGAGCAGGGCCACCTGCTCGGCCGTGCTGTGCCGCAGCGCGGCGTGCAGCGCCGGCGCCTGCCGCTGCAGCTCCACCTCGACGCACCGCCACGTGTCCCGTGCGCCTCCGCCTCCGCGTCCACGGTCAGCGGGAGTGCCGTGGCCGCGAGGGCGTGGCGGTACGGCGACCCCTCCGCAGCGGCCTGCTGCCAGAAGGCCTCGGTCGCGCGGACGCGCACGCCGGTGAACCGGTCGGGCACCGGAGGGCGCTGCCTTGCCGCGTCCGGGCCGAGCGCCGGGGAGCCGGACGAGTACACGTCCGGCTGCGCCTCGAACTCCTCCTGGGACAGGGTCATGAGGTGGTGCAGCCGCTCCGGCGAGCTGGTCGCGATGTAGTAACCGCCGCCGGCGGCCCGGCCCTGCGCCTCGGGCTCGGGCTCCGGTGACTCCTCGGGACCGACCAATTCCCGCGCTCCTCGTCAGGGCTCAGCGCGCTCGGCGGGCCAGCCGCTCGGCGTCGAGGATGGTGACCGCGCGGCTGTCGACGCGCAGCCAGCCGCGGGAGGCGAAGTCGGCGAGCGCCTTGTTGACGGTCTCGCGCGACGCGCCGACGAGCTGCGCCAGCTCCTCCTGCGTGAGGTCGTGGCGCACGCGCAGGCCCTCGGCCTCCTGGCTGCCGAACC
The DNA here is from genome assembly GCA_030773675.1 of Actinomycetota bacterium. The sequence continues at coordinate 2,423 of JALYMN010000558.1, read as the reverse complement.
GCTCGGACAGCCCGAGCAGGGCCTTCGCGACGCGCCCCGGCACGTCGGTGAAGATGAGGTCGGCCAGCGCGTCGTTCGTCCGCCGCAGCCGGCGGGCGAGCACCCGCAGCAGCTGCTCGGCGATCATCGGGCGGTCGGTGAGCCAGGGCCGCAGCGCGGCGTGCGAGAGGTAGGCCAGCCGGGCCTCGGTGAGCACCGTCGCGGTCGCCGTCCGCGGTCCCGGGTCGAACAGCGACAGCTCGCCGAACATGTCCGACGGACCCATGACTGAGAGCATGTTCTCCCGGCCGTCGGCCGCGCGGCGTCCGATCTTGACCTTGCCGGAGATCACGACGAAGAGCGTGTCGCCCTGCTCGCCCTCGGAGAAGACCTGCTCGCCGCGGCTGTAGTCGCCATACTGCAGGGAGGAGGCGAGGGCCTCGGCGGCATCGGCCTCGACACCCTGGAACAGACCGGCCTTGGCCAGGACCTCGTCCACGTCACTCCTCCGTCAGGGGCTGCTCGACGGGGGAGTCTCCCACGGAGCCCCTGCTCGGTCAGCGACCGCGACCCGGCAGCAGCCGGGACAGCCGCCTGCGGCGCCAGTAGACGTCGAGCGCCGGGGCGAACCCCTCGCTGATGAAGGCCTCCACCTCGTCCGGGCGGGCGCTGTCGAGAAAGGTCTCGAGCTCGTCGCTCACGGCGGCCGAGCGCAGCGGCTGCTCGACCCTCTCCATGGCGAGCATGAGCGCCAGCAGCAGCAGGGGCAGCAGCAGCGCGACGAGCAGGAGCGTCACGGCGTCCATTCTCGCACTGCTCAGCCGGTCACGACGGCCCGCGGCCGCGGCAGCGGGAGCGCGACGAGGCACAGCGACGGCTGCTCCCGGTAGCGGGCGATCAGCTCCGCCGTCGCCTCGGCCATGCGCCGGTGCAGCGCGACGCGGTACGCCGACAGCTGCTCCTCCGCGACGCCGAGGTCGGCCTCGAGCGCGGCGTTGCCGGCGACGTCGGACGCCGCCACGCGCCGCTCCCACAGCTCGGCCAGGCTCGGCAGCGGCGGGATGTCGTCGGCCGGCAGCACCTGGACGAGCGCGGCCCGCCCCCGCGTGACGCGGGTGTCGGCGAGCACGGGGCGCAGGAGATCGGCGTCGAGGGCGGCCGGGCCCGCGCCGCCCGCACGCAGGACGTCGAGCCGGGCCTGCAGGATCCGCCGCCAGTAGGAGACCTTGCCCTCCTCGTCCTGCAGTGCGGTGCGGTAGGCGCGCAGCTCCTCCAGGCCGAGGTGGCCGTACGCGGCGTCGCGCTGCGGCACCGGGCGCTGTCCGCGCCGAGAGCCGGACCGGGGGCCGGGGACGTGCGCCCCGGTCTCCGCGGGGGCGAGCGCCGGGGCGCTGCGCAGGTCCATCTGCTGTCCTCTCTCCGGCCGCGTCCTGCGGCGACACCCGGAGGATCGTCACTCTAGGTGACCGGCTTGAGGCGGGTCACCGGAACGGGCGAGGCCGGCGCACCGGCCCTACTCTCGTCCGGGTGACGCTGCCGACGGAGAGCCGTCTCGCGCTCATCCGCCGGGCCCGGCGGATGGCGCGCGAGCTGGCCGTCCTGCACCCCGACGCGCACTGCGAGCTCGACTTCACCACGCCGCTGGAGCTGGCCGTCGCCACCGTGCTGTCGGCGCAGTGCACAGACCGGCGCGTCAACGAGGTCACGCCCGCCCTGTTCGCCCGCTACCCGACGGCCGCCGACTACGCCGCCGCCGACCGGACCGAGCTCGAGGAGCTCATCCGCCCGACCGGCTTCTTCCGCAACAAGGCCGCCTCGCTCACCGGTCTCGGGGCGGCCCTCGTCGAGCGGTACGGCGGCGAGGTGCCCGGCCGGCTCGAGGACCTCGTCACGCTGCCCGGCATCGGGCGCAAGACCGCGAACGTCGTCCTCGGCGACGCCTTCGGGGTGCCGGGGATCACCGTCGACACGCACGTCGGGCGGCTGGTCCGCCGGTTCGGCTGGACGGCGGAGGAGGATCCGGTCAAGGTCGAGCACGCGGTGGGCGAGCTGGTCCCGCGGCGCGAGTGGACCCTGCTCAGCCACCGGGTGATCTTCCACGGCCGCCGGGTCTGCTCCGCCCGCAGGCCCGCCTGCGGGGCCTGTGGGCTGGCCCGCTGGTGCCCGTCGTACGGGCTCGGCCCGACCGACCCGGAGGTCGCGGCGCGGCTGGTCAAGACGCCCGCCCAGGTCGGGGGAGCGCCCGACCCTCAGGTGCAGGCTGCGCCTGACCCTGAGGTGGAGGTCGACTGCGCCGTCGAGGGTGGGGTCGCGCGGCGGGTGCCGGCGTGACCCGCGCACGCCTGCTCGGCCTCGCCGCGGTGCTCGTGCTGCTCGCTGCCGCGTTCCTGACGCAGCTGCGCCCCTCGTCGAGCGGGACCGGTGGCGACCGGGCGGCGGAGGGC
>JALYMN010000557.1 GCA_030773675.1 Actinomycetota bacterium | reverse complement strand
TAGGTCTTGCTCACGGCGGTCCCCTTCTCGACGGTGGTGTCTTGGCGGACGCCCAACTCCTACCTCACGGTCGGAGTCGAGCGGGGGACCGCCACCTCAAGTTCTACGGGACCCGGGACAACCTCGGCGCCGTGCCTGGCCATGTCGTGTCCGGCAGCCGCAGAGGATGCCGTCGTCGGCGAGGACGTCCAGCCGCTGTGATGGAGCCGCACGAGGGTGCGGTTTACGCCGGCCGGGTCCTGCGTGGCCCCGCGCATCGTGAACTCATGCTGGCTGCCGTGGGGCCGGCCTCCCGCCCTCTTGCCCAGGGGGGTGGGGGTCGCGGGGGCAGGCTCGCCGCGAGCGCGGGTCTTGTGGGCAAGGGCCGACGGGCCGATGGGCTGACCGGTCGAGAGACCGTGGCCCGTTGGAGACCGCAAGCGGTGCGGCCGAGAGGCCCTGCACGTCGAGACGTCGAGACGGCAAAGCCGTGTCACGACGGGCGCGGGCAGGTACGACCACAGAGATCCGCCCTGACGTGCAGAGCCGGTCTTACGTACGCCACTCACTCATCGGCATAGGCCTCGTGCTCCTGCGGGGTAACGGGGGGCGACGCCGTCCTTGCCCGGCTGGTCCCGGTATGGACAGTTCGGACTACAGACGTCCGGTTCTGCTTCCGGCAGACTGCACGCCGGGCGGCGCCCGCCGCTGGCACGCCCGTGGCCCTGACCGACGACACGAGGGGAACAGGCGTGCCCGCGCAATACGACGACGCGCACGCGCGAGAGGGGCGCCTGCTGGGCGCGGTCCTGGATAAGCAGCACGCAACCGCCCCGGCCGATCTCACCGAGATGGTCGCCGCCGAGGCCGCCGCCGAGGGACTGGTCGACCTCGCGGTCTACCTCCAGGACTACGACCAGCTCGCCCTCCTGCCGCTGCCGACCGGCGGCAACGACCGGAACGAGGAGCCGATCGACGGGTCGGTCCCCGGCCGGGCGTTCGCCGCGAACACCCCCGTCGAGATCTCCGCCGACGGCGGCACCCGAATCTGGCTGCCAATGCTCGACGGAACCGACCGCGTCGGTGTCCTCGGAGTAACCGTTGAGCGCGTCGATGACGACACCCGCCGGCTCGCCCGGCGCCTGGCCGGCCTGGTCGCGGAGCTGCTAGTGACCAAGGGTCAGTACACCGACCACTACTTCCGCGTCCGGCGCCGCAAGGGCACCACGCTCGCGGCGGAGATGCAGTGGCACCTGCTGCCGCCGCTGATGCTGGAGACCCACCGCGTCGCCGTCGCGGGGATCCTGGAGCCTGCCTACGAGGTGGGCGGCGACGCCTTCGACTACGCGATGAACGGCGACGTGTTGCACCTGGGGATCTTCGACGCGATGGGCCACGGCCTGCGCGCCGCGACGATGTGTGCGGTCGTCGTCGGCGCCTTCCGGCACGCCCGCCGCAACGGGATTGGGCTAGTCGACAAGTACGCGTGCATAGACGAGGTTGTCGCGGACCAGTTCGGCGAGGACCACTTCGCCACCGCCCAGTTTGCCCACCTGGACACCGGCAGCGGGCGGCTGGAGTGGGTGAACGCCGGCCACCCCCGGCCGCTGCTGATTCGGAATGGCAAGGTCGTCCGGTCGCTCCGGGGTACCACGACGCTGCCGGTCGGGTTCGGCGGTGACTTGCCGGAGATCAACAGCGAGCAGCTCCAACCGGGCGATCGGGTGCTGTTCTTCACTGACGGCGTCGTCGAGCAACAGGCGGCCGACGGCGACCAGCTCGGCTTCGGCCGGCTCGCGATTCACGTTGAACAACTGTCCGCCGCCGGGGCTGACGCCGCTGAGACCATCCGCAGGCTTGCGACCGTGCTGGTGAAGCCCGATCAGGGTCTGCGCGACGACGCGACGCTGCTGCTCGTGGAGTGGAAGGGCCGCGACGCCCTGCGCTAGCGCTCACGTCAGCGGCGTTCCCCGGCCGCGCCAGGCCGTCGCAGCGCCAAGGCGCACCAAGCATCCAGGGCGCAAGGATGCGGGGCCGCAAACCTGCTCATGCCGCCGACGGGTCGTGAACGGCGCGCGTGGTGAGCCGTGGGCGCCGTCAGCAAGGCGAGCGTAAGCGATGCTGAGGTGTGAATCCCCGGACCGTCAGGCCAAGCCGGCGTCAGGTCAGGTGGTCGGAGCGAGGGTGACGGCCTGGCCGAGTTGCTCGAGCTGGTAGACGAGCTTGCGGACGCGATGT
>JALYMN010000556.1 GCA_030773675.1 Actinomycetota bacterium | reverse complement strand
GGCCGCCCGTCCGCGGGCGCGTGTCGGGCAGGGACTGTCCGGACCGGGTGGGAGACTGGCCGCCCGCCGCCGAGCAGCCGCCGGCGCCAGCGACCCCGGGAGGACGCCGTCCCCATGACGAGCGGTGCGTCGAGCGACTCCTTCGTGCACCTGCACGTGCACACCGAGTACTCCATGCTCGACGGCGCCGCGCGCCTCGACGACCTGTTCGCCCGCACCGCCGACCTCGGGATGCCGGCGCTGGCGATGACCGACCACGGCAACGTGTTCGGGGCGTACGACTTCTACAAGAAGGCGCAGGCCCACGGCGTCAAGCCGATCATCGGCACGGAGGCGTACCTCGCGCCCGGCAGCCGGTTCGACAAGACGCGGCACCGGTGGGGCTCCGGCGGCGAGGACGACGTCTCGGGCGGCGGCGCCTACACCCACATGACCATGCTGGCGACCAGCACGCGGGGCATGCACGCGCTGTTCCGGCTCTCGTCGCTGGCCAGCCTCGAGGGCTACTACTACAAGCCGCGCATGGACAAGGAGCTGCTCGCCGAGCACGCGGTCGACATGATCGCCACGACGGGCTGCCCGTCCGGCGAGATCCAGACGTACCTGCGCATGGGTGAGTACGACAAGGCGCGGCGGGCGGCGGGGGAGTTCCGCGACATCTTCGGCGCGGGCAACTTCTTCTGCGAGCTCATGGACCACGGCATCGCGATCGAGCGCCGTGCGCAGCAGGACCTCCTGCGCCTGGCCCGCGACCTCGACCTGCCGCTGCTCGCCACCAACGACCTGCACTACACGCACGCCGAGGACGCCACGGCGCACGAGGTGCTGCTGTGCGTGCAGTCGGGCAAGACGATGGCCGACCCGGGACGCTTCAAGTTCGACGCGCAGGACTTCTACCTGAAGAGCCCGGCGGAGATGCGGTCGCTGTGGTCGGAGCTGCCCGAGGCCTGCGACAACACGCTGCTCGTCGCGGAGCGCTGCGAGGTGTCCTTCGCCGAGGGCGCCGACCTCATGCCGCGGGTGCCGGTGCCCGCCGGTTACGACGAGGGCACGTGGCTGCGCGAGCAGGTGCACGCCGGGCTGCGGCAGCGCTTTCCGGGCGGAGTGCCTGACACGCACACCCGCCAGGCCGACTACGAGGTCGACGTCATCGTCTCGATGGGCTTTCCCGGCTACTTCCTCGTCGTCGCCGACCTGTGCCGCCACGCCAAGGAGAACGGCATCCGCGTCGGCCCGGGCCGCGGATCGGCGGCCGGCTCGCTGGTGGCGTACGCGCTGCGCATCACCGAGCTCGACCCGGTCGAGCACAAGCTGCTCTTCGAGCGGTTCCTCAACCCCGAGCGCGTCTCGATGCCCGACATCGACCTCGACTTCGACGAGCGCCGGCGCGGCGACATGATCCGCTACGCGACTGAGAAGTACGGCGAGGAGCGGGTCAGCCAGATCATCACGTACGGCACGATCAAGGCCAAGCAGGCCGTCAAGGACTCCGCGCGGGTGCTCGGCTACCCGTTCGCCACCGGAGACAAGATCACCAAAGCGATACCGCCGGCGGTGATGGGCAAGGACATCCCGCTCAGGGGCATCTTCGATCCGGCCCACAAGCGCTACGGCGAGGCCGCGGAGTTCCGCGCGCTGTACGAGTCGGACGTCGACACCAAGGCGGTCGTCGACACCGCGCTCGGCCTCGAGGGGCTCAAGCGGCAGTGGGGCGTGCACGCCGCGGGCGTCATCCTGTGCCGCGAGCCGCTGCTCGACGTCATCCCCGTCCAGCGCCGCGAGCAGGACGGCGCGATCATCACGCAGTTCGACATGGGCGCCTGCGAGACGCTCGGGCTGCTCAAGATGGACTTCCTCGGGCTGCGCAACCTCACCGTCCTCGACGACTGCCTGGCGCACATCGTGAGCAACCGCGGCGAGACCGTCGTCCTGGAGGACCTGCCGCTCGACGACGCCGCCACCTACCAGCTGCTCGCCCGCGGCGACACGCTCGGGGTGTTCCAGCTCGACGGCGGCCCGATGCGCTCCCTGCTGCGCTCGATGGTCCCGACCGCGTTCGACGACATCAGCGCCGTCCTCGCGCTCTACCGGCCCGGCCCGATGGGCGCGAACGCGCACAACGACTACGCCGACCGCAAGAACGGCCGCAAGCCCGTGGTGCCGATCCACCCCGAGCTCGAGGAGCCGCTGGCCGACATCCTGGGCGAGACCTACGGGTTGATCGTCTACCAGGAGCAGGTCATGGCGATCGCGCAGAAGCTCGCGGGCTACTCGCTCGGCGCCGCGGACCTGCTCCGCCGTGCGATGGGCAAGAAGAAGAAGGAGATCCTCGACAAGGAGTACGTGCCGTTCCGCGACGGCATGAAGGGCAACGGCTACTCCGACGACGCGATCAAGACGCTGTGGGACATCCTCGTGCCGTTCTCCGACTACGCGTTCAACCGGGCGCACACCGCCGGCTACGGGCTCGTCTCGTACTGGACGGCCTACCTCAAGGCGAACTTCCCGGCGGAGTACATGGCGGCGCTGCTCACCAGCGTCAAGGACGACAAGGACAAGAGCGCGCTCTACCTCGCCGAGTGCCGGCGCATGGGCATCAAGGTGCTGCCGCCCGACGTCAACGACTCCGACGGCGACTTCACCCCGAGGGGCACCGACATCCGCTTCGGGCTCACCGCGATCCGCAACGTGGGCGCCAACGTCGTCGCTTCCATCGTCGGGACCCGCACCGGCAAGGGCCGCTTCTCCGACTTCCCGGACTTCCTGCGCAAGGTCGAGGCGCTCGCCTGCAACAAGAAGACCATCGAGTCGCTGTGCAAGGCGGGGGCGTTCGACTCGCTCGGGCACACCCGCAAGGGCCTGGTCCACGTGCACGCCGAGGCGATCGAGGCCTGCATGGAGACCAAACGGGCCGAGGCGGCCGGGCAGTACGACCTGTTCGGGTCGTTCGGCGACGAGGGGGACGACGGCGCGGCGGACCTCGGCGGGGTGTTCGACGTCGCTGTCCCGCTCGGGGAGTGGGAGAAGGCGGTCCTTCTCGCCCACGAGCGGGAGATGCTCGGCCTGTACGTCTCCGACCACCCGCTGCTCGGCGTCGAGCACGTGCTGGCCTCGGCCGTCGACTGCCCGGTGTCGGCGATCGCCGAGCGCGACGACGGCTCGACCGTGACGGTGGGCGGGATCCTGTCCAGCGTCACCCGGAAGGTCACCAAGCAGGGCAACGCGTGGGCGCTCGTGCAGCTGGAGGACCTCGAGGGCTCGGTCGAGGTCATGTTCTTCCCGGCGAGCTACCAGACCGCGGCCGTGCACCTCGTCGAGGACGCCGTGATCCTCGTGCGCGGCCGGGTCGACCGGCGCGAGGACGTCCCGAAGGTCATCGCGAACGAGGTGGTCGTGCCGGACCTGTCGGTCGGCCCGCGTGGTCCGGTCGTGGTGTCCCTGCCGACGCCGCGGGTCACGCCGCCGGTGGTGGAGCGCTTCAAGGAGGTGCTCGCCAGCCACCCCGGCACCATCGAGGTGCACCTGCAGCTGGTCAACGCGGGGCGCACCACTGTCGTCCGGCTGGACGACCGGCTGCGGGTCACGGCGACGCCGTCGCTGTTCGCCGACCTGAAGGCCCTGCTCGGCCCGGGCTGCCTGCCGCTCGGCGCCACTGAGGGTCGCGGGTCGTGACCGTGGACTCGGTCCGGCTGTGCGCCGGCACCCTGCTGGTCGAGCAGCCCGAGGAGTTGCTGCTCGACTACCTCGACGTCCGCAACGGCTACGCCTACCCGTCCTACGACCGGCTGGTGACCAACGGCAGCGCGGAGCTCGTCGACGGCGACCTGCTCGCGCCGGCGCTCATCGGCACGGAGGTCGACCGGGGCCGGTTCCGGCTGCTCAGCGACCTCCTGCCGCACATGCGGGGCGTCGCCGACCTGCCGCCGGTCGCCCTGCAGGACGCCGACGACGCGGTGGTCGCTGCCGTCGCCGACCTGTTCGCGGTGCTCGACGAGGCGCCGTACGCCGGGCGCGGCGTGCGCGGCACGATCATCAGCAAGGTGCTGCACCGCAAGCGGCCCGACCTGGTCCCGCTCTACGACTCCCGGATCTTCGAGTGCTACACCGCGCCCGGGGCGCTGCCCCGGGCGCAGGACCGCGGCTGGCAGGAGTTCATGGGCCTGCTGTGCGCGCAGATGCGGGAGGACCTGCGCGCGGAGGCGACCGCGTTCGACCGGCTCGAGCAGGTCGCCGCCGAGGCGGGGGGCCTGCTCACCCGGCTGCGCATCCTCGACGTGCTGGTCTGGCGCACCGCTGAGCACTGGCACTGAGAGCCCGCACCGAGCCCCGGCGGCTCAGTTCGGGCTGAGCGGGGCGCGGGTCAGCTCCGGCGCGGGCACCGCGCCGAGCGTGCCCAGCAGCACCCGCTCGCGGCGCAGCAGTGCCAGCTCAGCGCCGAGCCGGGCCAGCGTGTCGGGCTGCTCCAGCAGCGCCTGCCGGTCGGCGAGGTCGACGAGCACGGTCGCGGCGACGAGGTAGGACAGCACCGTCGGCTCGTCGGGGAGCGCGTCGAGGTCGACCGCCTCGCCGCCGGCCTCCCCCAGGTCGTGCAGGTAGGCGCGGTACGACGCCGCGACCGCCCGGCGCAGCACCGCGGCCTCGTCGGCGTCGCCGAGCGCGTCGGGGAGCAGCTCCACCTCGCCGAGCAGGTACGGCCGGCCCTCGGCCAGCCCGTGCAGGCGGAACCGCTCCGCGCCGACGGTGACGACGTCGAACCGCCCGTCGGGGTGCGGCTCGGCGCGCTCCAGCCGCGCCACGCAGCCGACCTCGTGCAGTGCCCGCACGCCGTCCGCGCCGACCTCGCGGCCCTCGCGGATCGCGACGACGCCGAAGCGGCGCTGGTCGGCGGGCCGGGCGAGCAGCTCCCGGACCAGCACCCGGTAACGCTCCTCGAAGACGTGCAGCGGCAGCACCAGCCCGGGGAACAGCACCAGGCCGAGCGGGAACAGCGGCAGCCGATCGTGCCGGTCCGCCGCCATGCCGGCGAGCGTAGGCGGGAGGCGGCGGTCGCGCCCGGCAGCGCAGGAGCCGGTCCCGGTAGTGTGCGGACCTCCGCCGGACGGCCCGAGGGAGTGCACGTGCTGACCCGCCTCGACCTGCGCGGGCGGCACGACGCCGACGCGTTCGCCCTGCTGCCCCGGGCGGTCCTCGACGTGTCGGCCGCCGTGGAGCAGGTGCGGCCCGTGGTGGACGACGTGCGGGCCCGCGGCGAGGCGGCGGTGCGCGAGGCGACCGAGCGGTTCGACGGCGTGGCGCTGGACGACCTGCGCGTGCCCGCGCAGGCGCTGCAGGAGGCCCTCGCCGCGCTCGACCTGCCGGTCCGGGCGGCGCTCGACGAGGCGGTGGAGCGGGCCCGGACGGTCTCCCGCGCGCAGCTGCGCGCCGACGAGCGGGTGCAGGTGGTCGAGGGCGCCACGGTCACCGAGCGCTGGGTCCCGGTCGGCCGGGTCGGGCTGTACGTCCCGGGCGGGCTCGTCGCCTATCCCAGCAGCGTGGTGATGAACGTCGTGCCCGCACAGGTCGCCGGCGTCGACAGCCTGGCGGTGGCGAGCCCGCCCAAGCCCGAGTTCGGCGGGCGCCCGAACCCCACCGTCCTCGCGGCGTGCGCGCTGCTCGGCGTCGACGAGGTGTACGCCGTCGGCGGGGCGCAGGCGGTCGCGATGCTCGCCTACGGCGCCGGGCCCTGCCGCCCCGTCGACGTGATCACCGGCCCCGGCAACGTGTACGTCGCCGCGGCCAAGCGCCTGGTGCAGGGGCGCTGCGGTATCGACAGCGAGGCCGGCCCCACCGAGATCGGGATCCTCGCCGACGACAGCGCGGTGCCGGCGTACGTCGCGGCCGACCTCGTGGCGCAGGCCGAGCACGACCCGCTCGCCGCCTGCCTGCTCGTCACGCCGAGCGAGGCACTCGTCGACGCCGTCGAGCAGGAGCTCGCTGGGCAGGTGCCCGCCGCCAAGCACCGCGAGCGGATCACCACGGCCCTGACCGGGCAGAGCGCGACCGTGCTGGTCGACGATCTCGACCACGGGCTCGCCGTTGTCGACGCGTGGGCCGCCGAGCACCTCGAGGTCATCACCTCCGACGCCGCGGAGCGGGCCCGCCGCGTCCGCAACGCCGGCGCGGTGTTCGTCGGCAACGCGACGCCGGTGAGCCTCGGCGACTACCTGGCCGGCTCCAACCACGTGCTGCCCACCGGCGGGACCGCGCGGTTCAGCGCCGGGCTGTCGGCGCAGTCGTTCCTCAAGCGCATGTCGCTGATCGAGTACTCCCCGCAGGCGCTGTCGACCGTCGCGCCCCACGTCACCGCGCTCGGGACCGCAGAGGACCTGCTCAGCCACGTGGAGGCGGTCCAGGTCCGGGTGCGCTCGTGAGCCTGCCGGTCCGCGACGACCTGCGCGGCAAGCAGCCCTACGGCGCGCCCCAGCTGCCGCGCGCGGTCCAGCTCAACGTCAACGAGAACCCGCACGCGCCGTCCGAGGGGCTCGTGCGCGACCTGCAGCGCGCGGTCGGCGAGGCCGCCCGCACGCTCAACCGCTACCCCGACCGGGAGGCGGTGGCGCTGCGCACCGACCTGGCGGCCTACCTGTCCGCGCGTACGAGGGTCGCGCTGGACGTCGAGCAGGTCTGGGCGGCCAACGGCAGCAACGAGGTGCTGCAGCAGGTGCTGCAGGCGTTCGGCGGGCCCGGCCGCACCGCGCTCGGGTTCGAGCCGTCGTACTCGATGCACCCGCTGCTGGCCTCCGGCACGAGCACCGGCTGGGTCGTGGAGCGGCGCGCCGCCGACTTCACCCTGTCGCTGCCGGACGCCGTCGCCGCGGTCGAGCGGCACTGCCCGGACGTCGTGTTCCTCACCACCCCGAACAACCCGACCGGGACCTCGACCGGGCTCGACGTGGTCGAGGCGGTGCACGCGGCGACGTCCGGGATCGTCGTCGTCGACGAGGCCTACGCCGAGTTCAGCGAGCGGCCCTCGGCGGTGACCCTGTTGGCCGACTGCCCCCGCCTGCTGGTCAGCCGGACGATGAGCAAGGCCTTCGCGATGGCCGGCACCCGCCTGGGCTACCTCGCGGCGAGCGCGGAGGTGGTCGACGCGATGCGCCTGGTGCGGCTGCCCTACCACCTGTCGGCGCTCACCCAGGCCGCCGCGCGCACGGCGCTCGCGCACACGGCCGAGCTGCTCGGCACGGTCGAGGCGGTGAAGGCGCAGCGCGACCGGATGGTGCGCGAGGTGCGGGCGCTCGGGCTCGAGGTGGTGCCGACCGACGCGAACTTCCTGCTGTTCGGCCCGTTCGCCGCGCCGGGGCGAACCTGGCAGGCGCTGCTCGACGAGGGCGTGCTCGTCCGCGACGTGAGCACCGGGCCGGGTCTCGCCGGGTGGCTGCGGGTCAACGCGGGCACCGAGGCCGAGACCACGGCGTTCCTCACCGCTCTGGCTAGCGTGGTCGCATGAGCCGCAGCGCGCTGGTCGAGCGCACGACGAAGGAGAGCGACGTCCGGGTCGAGCTCGACCTCGACGGGAGCGGGCGGGCGGAGTCCGACACCGGCGTCCCGTTCTTCGACCACATGGTCAGCCAGCTCGGGCGGCACGGCGGCTTCGACCTCACCGTGCGCACCCGCGGCGACCTCGAGGTCGACGCGCACCACATCGTCGAGGACACCTCCCTCGCCCTCGGCACCGCGCTCAAGCAGGCGCTCGGCGACAAGGCCGGCATCCGGCGCTTCGGCGACGCGCTCGTGCCGCTCGACGAGTGCCTGGTGCAGGCCGCGGTCGACCTGTCCGGGCGCCCGTACGTCGTGCACGAGGAGCCGGCGCTGGTCGCGCTCATCGGCTCCTACGACACGACGCTGACCCGGCACGTCTGGGAGTCGTTCGTCGCGACGTCCGGGGTCGCGCTGCACGTGCGGGTGCTGTCCGGGCGCAACGCCCACCACGTCGTGGAGGCGCAGTTCAAGGCGGTGGCCCGGGCGCTGCGCGACGCGGTCGCGCTCGACCCACGGGTCGCGGGGGTACCGAGCACCAAGGGGACGCTGTAGGCGATGGGTGCGTTCTACGACAGCCTGGCCGCCTGGGCGCCGCGCGACGCGGTGGTGGAGACGGTCGGCAAGGCCTACGCCGCCGCGCTGGTCGGCCCGACGCGGGCCGGCTGGACGCTGGTGGCGCCGGACAGCGACGGCCGCCTCGACGACGCGCTCTCCGAGGCCGCCCTCGCGCTGTCCGCCCACGGGCCGGTGGTCTGCACGACCGTGCACGACGACGACGACCTGCTGCTGCAGGTGTACGACGCCGGGCGGCTGGTGGCGACGTACGACTCCTGTCCGGGCTACCTGGGGGAGGGGCCGACCGAGCCCGACCTGTCGGAGGTCGACGCCCTCGCCGCCGCGCTGGGGATCGCGGACGTTGCGCCGCTGCGCCGGGTGCTCGCCGGGCGCTACGACACCGAGACCGAGCGGCTGGCCGCGGTGGCGCCGCTGCTCGGGCTGCCGTCGTACGTGGTGCTGTTCGGCTACGACTACGCGGTCGACGGCGACCTCCCGCCGGGGCTGGCGCAGGAGGACCTGCAGGCGGTGGGGTCGCCGTGAGCCGACGGGTCGTTGTGCTGGACCACGGGTCGGGCAACCTGCGCTCGGCCGAGCGGGCGCTGCAGCGGGTGGGCGCGGACGTCGAGGTGACCAGCGACCTCGACGTGGCCCGGCAGGCCGACGGGCTCGTGGTGCCGGGCGTCGGCGCGTTCGCGGCCTGCATGACCGGGATCCGGAAGGTCGGCGGTGACGCGGTCGTGCGTGAGCGGCTGGCCCACGGCCGGCCGGTGCTGGGCATCTGCGTCGGCATGCAGGTCATGTTCGAGCGGGGCGACGAGCACGGCGAGCAGACCGACGGCATCGGCGTCCTGCCCGGAGTGGTGCGCCGGCTGCAGGCCGAGATCGTGCCGCACATGGGCTGGAACAGCGTCGAGGTGCCCGAGGGCAGCCGACTGTTCGCCGGGCTCGAGTCCGAGCGCTTCTACTTCGTGCACTCCTACGCCGCGGACGACGTGCCGGGCGGGGTCGTGACCCGCGCGCGCCACGGGGAGCCGTTCGCCGCCGCGGTCGAGCAGGGCGCGCTGTCGGCGACGCAGTTCCACCCGGAGAAGAGCGGCGACGCCGGCGCGGGACTGCTGGAGAACTGGCTGCGCGGCCTGTGAGGGTCGCGCCCGCGTCCTGTCCGCACGCCCCGCCCGCGAGGAGCCTCTGTTGAGCCTGGTCCTGCTGCCCGCCGTCGACGTCGCCGCCGGACAGGCGGTGCGGCTGGTGCAGGGCGAGGCGGGCAGCGAGACGTCGTACGGCGACCCGGTGGAGGCGGCGCTGCAGTGGCAGCGTGACGGCGCGGAGTGGGTGCACCTCGTCGACCTTGACGCGGCGTTCGGACGGGGCTCGAACCGTGAGCTGCTCGCTCGCGTCGTCGGCGAGCTGGACGTCGCGGTGGAGATGAGCGGGGGCATTCGCGACGACGCCTCGCTGGAGGCGGCGCTCGCGACCGGCTGCGCCCGAGTCAACATCGGCACGGCGGCGCTCGAGCAGCCGGAGTGGTGCGCCGCCGCGATCGCCCGCCACGGCGAGCGCATCGCCGTCGGCCTGGACGTGCGCGGCACGACACTGTCCGCCCGCGGCTGGACGCAGGACGGCGGCGAGTTGTTCGACGTCCTGGCCCGCTTGGACGCCGAGGGCTGCGCGCGGTACGTCGTCACCGACGTGCGCCGCGACGGGACGCTCACCGGCCCGAACCTCGATCTGCTGCGGTCGGTCACCGCCGCGACGGATCGGCCCGTGGTGGCCTCCGGCGGCGTCAGCAGCCTCGACGACCTGCGCGCGATCGCCGGGGTCGCCGGGGTCGAGGGGGCGATCGTCGGCAAGGCCCTGTACGCCGGCGCGTTCACCCTGCCGGAGGCGCTCGCCGCGGTGTCCTGACGGGACCGCGATGCCGTGCTCCTCCGGGGGAGGCAGGCGCGCCCGTTTCCCCTGCTGCCGCGGAGCGACTGCACCTCTCAGTCGTTCTCCCGTCTGGTCTGCCCGCGGGGGCTGGTCCAGGTGGTGAGGCGCTGGACGACCTGCCAGTCACGGTGCTGCTTGAGCCGGTGATGCCGGCGGCAGAGCGGGTGCAGGTTGCTGCAGGTGGTCTCGCCGTCGGGGTGGGCGACGAGGTGGTCGAGGTCGGCGTGCTGGCCGCGGCTCGTGGCGGCGGGGCGGGAGCAGCCGGGAAAGCTGCAGCGGGGTGAGCGGGTGCGGACGACGCGCGAATGGTTGGCGGTGGGGCGGTAGCCCGGGGTGGGTGGCGGTGGTGCGGGCAGGTCGGTCAGCAGGACCGCCTCGAGCTGCTGCTCGACGTCGAGCGCGGCTGTCGCGCGTCGTCCACCCGGCGACAGACGGACTTGTGACGACGGGCCCTCCCGCTCCCGCGGGCGCTCGTCGTCGCGCGGTGCCGGGCTGGGGTGTCGTGCTGCTGAGGCGCGGTCCCGTGACGTCGGCGCGGTGGACGGCGACGGGGAGGACGGCGACGGGGAGGACGGCGACGGGGAGGAGTGCTCGGCCGCCGTCGGACAGGAGTTGCTCAGCGAGTCGAGCAGCGGGTCCAGCGGGCGGGTGCGGGCGTCCACGGCGACGACGTGGCCGGTGCGCTGGTCGACGAGGATGCGGCGGAGGCGGGCGCCGGGGAGCAGGGCCGTGAGGTGGGCGGGGCTGAGCGGGCCGCAGCCGAGGAGTTCAGCCGGTTCGCGGAGCAGGTCGGGGCAGGCCGCGGCCGGCTCGTCCAGCGGCTGGGGTCGGGCTCCGACCGGCTCGCCGGGCGGCGCGGGTCGGGCTCCGTCGGGCCGCTCCTGAAACTCGGCTCGGGCTCCGTACGGCTGGTCCGACGACTCGTGTTCGGCTCCGGCCGCTCGTCCTCCCTCCGGTGGCGGCGGCGCGCTGGTGGTTGATCCGGTGGCGCGCCTCGCGCGGGTGCCGAGCAGGGCGGGCAGGGCCTGGGCGAGGGCGGGCAGGTCGGCGGTGACCACGATCGGGTCGGGTTGGCCCGTGCTGCTGATCCGGGACACCGGCACGCGCACGGGCAGGCGGAGCTGCAGCTCGACGGGCACCGGGGCGCCGGCGGCGGTGGTGAGCGCGGCGACCAGCGCGTCGACGCACCGCTCGTCGACGGTCCGCGAGTCCTGCGCCGCTGGTGCTTCGGCCGGGCCGGCGGCCCGTGTCGGGCGGGCGCGGATGAGCAGGTCCAGGGCGCGTTCGGCGGCGACGGCCTGCTCGGCGGTGCAGGTGGCGGTGAGGGCGGCCAGGCCGTCGGGCAGCGGGCGGATCCGCACGCCGATCTGGGCGCGCGCCTGAACGCGGCGGCGGTCGGCGGCGGCCGGGTCGAGCCGGACG
>JALYMN010000555.1 GCA_030773675.1 Actinomycetota bacterium | reverse complement strand
GTTCCGCGGCCCGGTCGGCACCGGCACCCCGACGAGCGCGACGTCGGGCTACCTCAAGAACTACGTGTACGACAAGCGGCTGCTCAACAACCCGCCGCCGTACTTCCTGCGGCCGGTCGAGTCGCCGTACCGCATCACCAAGGTCACCGACTGAGTGCCGGTCGGGAAGCAGCTAGGTTGCCCGCCATGTCCGCGGTCGTCCTGCTCGCCGCCGTCGTCGGGCTGGTGGTCGGCTCCTTCCTCAACGTCGTCGTGCACCGCGTGCCGCAGGGGCTGTCCGTCGTCCGACCGCGCTCGGCCTGTCCGGCCTGCAGCAGCCCGGTGCGGTCGCGCGACAACGTCCCGGTGGCCGGCTGGCTGCTGCTGCGCGGCCGGTGCCGGGACTGCGCCGCGCCGATCGGGCTGCGCTACCCACTGGTCGAGCTGGGCACGGCCGCGCTGTTCGTCGTTCTGACGCTGCGCTTCGGGCTCGACCCGGTGCTGCCGGCCTTCCTCTACCTCGCGGCGGTCGGGCTCGCGCTCGCGCTCATCGACCTCGACTGCAAGCGCCTGCCGAACGTCCTGACGCTACCGAGCTACCCGGTGGCGGTGGTCCTGCTGGGCGGGGCGGCGCTGCTCGGCAGTGACAGCGGCAGCTTCCCCCGGGCGCTGATCGGCGGCGCGGCCCTGTACGCCCTCTACCGCGTGCTACGGCTGGCGTACCCGGCCGGCATGGGCGGCGGCGACGTCAAGCTCGCCGGCGTGCTCGGCATGTACACCGGCTGGATCGGCTGGGGCGCCTGGGCCGTCGCCGCGTTCTTCGCCTTCCTGCTCGGCGGGCTGTTCGGCGTGGCGCTCATCGCGGTCGGCCGGGGCGGACGCAAGACCGCCATCCCGTTCGGGCCGTTCATGCTCGCCGCCGCGCTGCTCGCCGTCCTCGTCGGCCAGCCGCTCGTCGAGGCGTACCTGGAGCTCACCGCTCCGGGCGCCTCCTAGACCGCGCCCCGCCTCCTCGCGCCGCCCCGCTGCCCGGTCTCGCGCACTTCCCTCAAGGGGTCGGGCAGCTGCGCCGATGGGTGCTCTGAGCAGATCCGGAGCGAGCGACACCTCGGCACGAGGGGACCAGCAGTGGCAGGCAGACCAGTGGTAGGACTGGACATCGGGACGTCCGGTGTCCGTGCTGCCCAGCTGTCCTCCGGTAAGGCTGGCACCACCCTCGAGCGGTTCGGTCAGGTCATGCTGCCGCCCGGCACGGTGCGCGACGGCGAGGTCGTCGACCCCGCCGCCGTCGCGGCGGCGCTGCGGCAGCTGTGGGCGCAGGCCCGGTTCGGCAGCAAGCGGGTGGTCGTCGGCGTGGCGAACCAGAAGGTCGTCGTCCGCCAGGTCGAGCTGCCCTGGCTGCCGGTGCAGGAGATGCGCGGCTCGCTCGCCTTCCAGGTGCAGGACGTCCTGCCCATGTCGGTCGACCAGGCCATCCTCGACTTCCATCCGCTCGAGGAGTTCACCAGCGACAGCGGCGCGCGGATGCTGCGCATCCTGCTCGTCGCCGCCGCCCGCGACATGGTCGACAGGGTGGTCGACGCGGTCGTGCAGGCCGGCCTGCAGCCGGAGATGGTCGACCTCACCAGCTTCGCGGTGCTGCGCAGTCTCGTCAGCGGCACCAGCGCGTTCGGCCCCGCGCAGGCCGAGGCCCTCGTGGAGATCGGAGCCAGCGTCACCAACATCGTCGTCCACCAGGCCGGCGTCCCGCGGTTCGTCCGCATCCTGCTCATGGGCGGCGCGGACCTCACCGACGCGGTCGCCGAGCGGATGGGCCTGCCGCTGGACGAGGCGGAGGCCGTCAAGCTGGCGACCGGGCTCGCACCCGTCGCCGGCGCCGCCGAGCCGCACGCCGCGAGCCGCGCGCTCGAGCAGACCGGCAGCACCCTCGTCGACGAGGTCCGCAGCTCGCTCGACTACTACATGGCCCAGCCCGGCGCGACCCGCGTGCGCCGCATCGTCCTGTCCGGCGGCAGCTCACGGCTGAGCGGCCTGACGCCGCGGCTGGCCGCCGCCACCCGCCTGCCCGTGGAGCCCGCGCACCCGCTCGGCCGGGTCGCCGTCGGGCGCACCGGGCTCACACCGGACCAGCTGGCCGTCGTCGAGCCGCAGGTCACCGTCCCGCTCGGCCTCGCCCTCGGAGCCGCGTCATGACCGCGGTCGACCTCAGCAAGCCGGGCGAGCCCGGGCGTGAGGACCTGGACAGGGACCTCGACCGGGCTCTGCTCGAGGAGCCCGCGCTACCCGCGCCGTTCGCGCTCCCGCGCGTCAACCTGCTGCCACCCGAGATCGAGGAGCGGCGCAGGTTCCAGCAGATCCAGGTCGGCCTGGGCGGCGCCGTGGTCGCGGCTGTCGGCGTCGTCGGGCTGCTGTACGTCTCGGCGCTCGGCGCCGTCGGCGCGGCCCGTACCGAGCTGGACGACGCGACGGCGACGGGCAACCGGCTGACCGTTGAGGCGGCGTCGTACCGGGAGGTCACCGCGGTGTACGAGCAGGCCGCGGCGGCGCAGCAGACCCTGACCCAGGCGATGGGCCAGGAGGTGCGCTGGTCGCGCTACCTCAACGACCTGAGCCTCACCGTGCCGGACACCGTCTGGGTCCGGAGCGCGAGCTTCTCGCAGGCGGCTCCGACGACGCCGGCCTCCGGTACCTCGTCCGCCACGCCGATCGGGACGGTGCAGTTCGAGGGGACGGGCTTCGGCCACGACGACGTCGCCGTCTGGCTCGAGTCGCTGGCGGGCCAGAAGGGCTACGCCGACCCGACCTTCTCCAACTCCACCGAGTCGCTGATCGGGCCGCGCAAGGTGGTCACGTTCACCTCGACCGCCACCCTCACCTCCGACGCGCTGTCGGGCCGCCACACGACGCCGGACGGGGGCTGACGTGGACAAGCTCAACCAGTGGATCGCGCTGACCGTCGTCGGCTGCCTGGCCGTGCTCGCCGGCGGCTGGTTCCTGCTCGTCGCACCGCAGCGGGCCGAGGCCGAGGCGCTGCGCGCGCAGGCCGCCGCCCAGGACGGCACCAACTCGACGCTGCGCACCAAGCTGGCCGTGCTCAAGGCGCAGGCCAAGGACCTGCCCAAGAAGCAGGCCGAGCTGGCCGCGGTGGCGGCCAAGATCCCGGGCGGGCCTGAGCTGCCCGCGCTCATCCGCGCTCTGGACGCCGCCAGCGCCGACGCCGGTGTCGACCTGATGACCATCGCGCCGGGTGCGCCCGTCCCCGTCGGTGCTGCCGCGGACGGGGCTGCTCCTGCCGCCCCGGCCGGCGCGGCCGCTGCGGCCC
>JALYMN010000554.1 GCA_030773675.1 Actinomycetota bacterium | reverse complement strand
CGCGACGACCCGGGCGACGCCGCCGTCACGACGCCGCTCGCGCTCGCGGTGGAGGTGCTGTCGCCGTCCAGCCGCAGCGTCGACCGGGTGCTCAAGCGCGAGCTGTACGAGCAGTCGGGCGTGCAGGCGTACTGGGTGGACTCCAACGAGCCGTCGATCACCGCCTGGACGCTCGAGCGCGGCCGCTACGGCGAGCCGGTGGTCGTGCGGGCTGAGGAGCCGCTGGTCGCCGGGCGGCCGTTCCCGGTCCGGGTGGTGCCGGCCGACCTCGTCCGCTGACGCCCCTGAGCTTCCGGGGCCGGCGTGCACGACACACCGCCGGACAGCCCGGAACTGTCACACCCCCTGGTTACCGTGCCCGCCATGACCGCCGCACCCGTCGACCGCCTGCGCCTCACGGCGCTGCGCTACGCGGTCAACGAGGAGGCACCGCACTACATCGCGGTCATGCGCGTGTTCACCGACAGCACGGCCGGGCTGCTGTCCGACCTGTCGGCGCGGGAGGTGGCCGACCGGCTGGCCGACGACCACGGCCTCGAGCTCGACGTTGACGTGGTCGACGCGCGGCTGGTCTACCTCGTCGAGCACGGCAACCTCGCCCGCAGCCCCCGCGAGACCGAGGCGCGCAGCATCCGCGAGTACCTCACCACGCGGGCGCGCTACCAGCTCACCCAGCGCGGCGAGCTCGTGCACCGGCAGGTCGAGGAGCTGCTCGGCGCCGCGGACGAGGTCCGGGAGGTGTCGACCGAGATGCTCGGCGGCATCCTCGCCGGCCTGCGCGTGCTGGCCGGGTACGACGAGCGGGCCCTGGCCGGCGTCGACCCCGACCTGCTCGCCGGTCAGGTCGCGACGGTGTTCGCGCAGTTCGAGCGGCTGGTCACGAGCACCCGGCAGTTCTACACGCACCTGGGCTCGGTCCTGTCGCGCTACGACCTCGGCCGGGAGGACTTCCAGGCCTTCAAGGCCGCGCTGCTGGACTACCTGCAGCGGTTCGTCGACGAGATCGCGCGGACGGTGCCGCAGGCCGCCGAGCTCGTCCGCGACCTGGAGCCGCGGCTGCCCGCGCTGCTCGCCCATGCCGACACCGGTGCCCGGCTGCTCGCGGTCGACGGCAGCCGGGCTCGGCGCTCCCGCGGGCTCGAGCTCGACGACTGGCAGGGCCTGAACGCTTGGTTCCTCGGAGGGCCCGGGCGGCGCAGCGACGCCGACGAGGTCCGCGCCCTCGCGACCCGGGCCATGCGCAGCCTGCTGGTGAACCTGCGCCGGCTCGCCACCAGCGCCGATCGCGAGGTCAGCCGCTACGCGGACCTCCTCCGGCTCGCGAGATGGTTCGACGAGAGTCCGCCCGAACAAGCCCACGCGCTCTGGGCCGGCGCGTTCGGGCTCTACTCCTGCCGGCACCTCGCCTTCGTCGCCGATCCGGACGGCGAGCCGGCGCCGGCGACGAGCTCCTGGTGGCGCGGCCCGGTGGCCGACGTCCCGGTCATGCTCCGCACCAGCGGTGCGCGCAGGGTCGCCGGTGTTACGGCACGGCGGGAGGACTTCGCCGCGAGCAAGGCCCGCCGCGTCGCCGAGCGGGAGGCGGCGGAGTCCGCGCGGCTGGCGGCGCTCGCCGAGCTCGCGAAGGCCCGGGGAGCGGGGCTGGAGCTGTCGCTGTCCGAGGCGGCGAGGAGTGCGCTTCTGGAGCTGTACGCGCGGGCGCTGTCCGGCGCGGGCGGTCCGCTGCGGCGACCGGCGACAGCGGCCGCCGCCCTGGAGGACGGCGAACCGCTGATCCTCACGGTGACGCGCACGCCCGGCGTACGCACGCTGCTGCGGAGCCCGCACGGTGAGCTGATGCTGGTCGACCTGTCCCTGGAGCTGTCGTGACCCCCGTCGAGGACACGCAGGCCGAGCGCGAGCGCAGGACCGCCGTGCGTGCCCTGCTGCGCTTCCCGCTGCTGACCGCAGAGGGACCGCACGCTGAGGAGTTCCTGCTGGTGCGCCGCCACCGGGAGCACCTGGAGCGGCTGTTCGCCGAGGGCGTCGGCTACCGGCTGGTCGTCGAGCCGAGGACGGCCCGGCTGTTCAAGGCCGGGCTCGGCGATGACCCGTCGCGACCGCTGCGCCGGCGTACCGCGTCCGGGCCGGGGAGGGCGTTCGAACCGCGCGCGTACGCCCTGCTCTGCCTGACCCTCGCCGCGCTCACTCGCTGCCCCGCGCAGCTGCTCGTCGACGAGCTGGTGGCGCAGGTCCGCAGCGCCGCCGCCGACGCGGGGCTCGACGTCGACCTGGACTCCGTCGCCGACCGGCGGGCGCTCGCCGCAGCCCTGGTCGCGCTGCTCGACCTCGGCGTGCTGGCGGAGCGGGAGGGCGAGCTCGCCCGCTGGGCGGACGACGGGGCGCTGAGCCTGCTCGACGTCCGGCGCGACCGGGTGCGGCTGCTCGTCGCGGCCAGCCTCACCGGCGTCACCGCCCCCGACGACCTGCTGGCGAGCGCCGCGCTGCCGAGCGCGGCGGGCGGAGCGCGCGTGGCCGTGCGGCGGGCACTGCTGGAGAAGCCGGTGATGTCGGCGACGGACCTGACGCCCGACCAGGCGGAGTGGTGGTCGCGCAACCGCCACCGCGAGGCAGACTGGTTCCGCGAGCACGCCGGGCTCGAGCTCGAGCTGCGCGCCGAGGGCGCTGTGGCCGTCGATCCGGACGAGGAGCTCACCGACGTCGTCTTCCCCGGATCCGGGTCCGCCCGGCACGCGGCGCTGCTGGTGCTCGAGCACCTCGCCCGGGAGACCCGCGAGGCGGCGCGCGGCGCGCCGCTGCCCGAGCGCGTCACCCGCCCGGTGTCCGCGGCGCAGGTC
>JALYMN010000553.1 GCA_030773675.1 Actinomycetota bacterium | reverse complement strand
GACGCGTGACGGCGCGGCGTGAGGCGCGGACGGACGGCCCCCCTCACGCCGCTGCGCCCACGTCGGGTCGGACCGGCTCGCGGACACCGCGGCCGGCGCCATCGGGTCAGCTCAGCCCGGTTGGGCGCTCCTGCACGGGCACGCCGGCGCGGCCGGACTGGGTGAGCACCTGGGTGACCGCGCCGCCGAGCCCGCCGACGACGCCAGGGTCGAAGCTGCCGTTCCGGAGCGAGCCGACCAGGCCGTTGAGCGTGCCGGTGAGGTTCTCCAGCGGCTGGGCGACCGTGCGGCACAGCGTGGGGTTCGCGCGGGCGTTCTCAGCGGCGTTGCTCAGGAGCTTGGCGCTCGCCGCGGCGGCCGCCGCGGCCTTGACCAGCGCGAGGGTGCGTCCCTGCGCGCCCTGCTGGAACTGCCCGGCCTGGTAGGGCCGGTAGATGTAGCGCCGCACCAGGAAGGCGGCACCGCCGATGTCGGCGACGAAGCGTGTCTTGGCGAACGCGCGGGTGTTCTCCGTCGGGCAGGCGGCCGGCGACGCCGACGCCGCGCGGGCCGTGGGTGCCGTCCCCGTCCCCGTCCCCGTGCCCGTGCCGGTGTCCCCGGTGGAGTCGGTGGACCCGCCGCAGCCGGCGAGCAGCAGGACGGACAACAGCAGAGCGGTCAGCGTGCGGCGCACGGGCACTCCAGTTCAGCGGGGTGGTCGAGCGGTCAGGGCGTGCGGACGAGCAGAGCCGCGCCGCGGTCGCCGAGCACGTCGGCGAGGCGGGCGCGGCCCGTGTGCTGCTCGCCTGCAAGCAGGTCACGCCAGGTGCCGTCCGGCAGCGCGACGGCGTCCTCGCCCCAGCCGTCCCGTTCCACCGCGATGGCCCGGGTAGCGGCGACCGTGACGACCTCGCCGGAGCGGGAGAACGCAACCGCGCGGCTCCCCGCCTCGAGCGGCTCGTACGTCGCTCCCGCGAGGAACCACTCGGGGTGATTGCGGCGCAGCCGCAGCGCGGCGGTCACCAGGCGCAGCTTCGCGCCCGCGGACCCGGGGTCGGCGAGGCCCGCCCGCCGCGCCTCGTAGTCCACAGGACGCCGGTTGTCCGGGTCGACGAGCGACAGGTCGGGCAGCTCGGTGCCCTGGTAGGTGTCGGCGACGCCCGGCATCGTCAGCTGGACGAGCTTCTGGGCCAGCAGGGTCTGCCGCCACGGCCGGTCCAGCCGCTCGACCAGGTCGGTCACCACCCGCACGACCTGCTCGTCGGCCAGCACGGCGCGCACGAACGCCGCGGTCTGCTCGTCGAAGGCGGGCACCGGGTCGACCCAGGACGTCGACGCCTTGGCCTCGCGGGTCGCCTTCTCGACGTACGCGACCGCCCGGTCGGCCGACAGCGGCCAGGCGCCCACCAGGGTCTGCCAGACCAGCTGCTCGGTGGGCCGGTCGGGACCGACGGGCCCGCGGTGGCGCGCGGCGAGGGCGGACAGCCGCACCACCGTCTCGCCCCACTCGTGCGGCGCCTGCGACAGCAGCACCAGGCGGGCGCGGACGTCCTCCGAGCGCTTGGTGTCGTGGGTCGACAGCGTCGTCATCGACAGCGGCCACTGCTCCTGCTGCTGCGCGCACGCGCGGTGGAACTCGTCGGCGGGCAGCCCGAAGCGGCCCGGGTCGCCACCCACCTCGCACAGCGCCGACAGCCGCAGGTAGCGGTAGAACGCGGTGTCCTCGACCCCCTTCGCCATCACCGGCCCGCAGGTCTGCTGGAACCGGACGACGAACTCCCGCGCGTCGGGCCCGTCGGGGCCCTCACCGAGGGCGAGGCGGCCGACCGTGTCGACCTCCACGGCGCGATCGGGGCGCACCCGCCGGGCCGTGGCCACCGCGTGCTCGACGTGCTCGCGCGCCTGGGCGTCGGCCTCGCCGTCCGCCGAGACGTACGCGCGGTAGACGTCGAAGGCCGCGAGCACCTCGACGAGCGCCTCGCGCAGCCCACGCCGGGTGGTGTCGCGCAGCACCGGGTCGCGCCGGCAGGCGCGCAGACCCAGCTCGGTGAGCCGGCCCACCTCGGCGCTCAGCACCCGGTCGAGCACCAGGTGCTTGGTCGCGTCGACGACCTCGTCGTACGTCGTGCGGCCGCCGGTCTCCGCGTGCCACAGGTCGGTCAGCGGCTGCTCGCCGGCCGGGTCGACGAACAGCCCGAGCACGCGGTTGAGCGCGTCGTACCCGGTGGTCCCGGCGGTGCGCCAGGTGTCAGGCAGCTGCTCGCCGGGCTCGAGGATCTTCTCCACGACGACCCAGCTGTCGCCGGTCGCTTCGGCCAGACGCGCGAGGTAGCCCTCCGGGTCGGCCAGGCCGTCCGGGTGGTCGATGCGCAAGCCGTCGAGCACACCGTCGCGGACCTGCTGCAGCAGCAGGGCGTGCGTCGCGTCGAACACCTCCGGCACCTCGACGCGGACGCCGGCGAGCGTCGTCACGTCGAAGAACCGCCGGTAGTTGAGCTCTTCCGTCGCGACCCGCCAGTGGCAGAGCCGGTAGTTCTGGCGCTCCAGCGTCGCGAGCAGGTCGCCCTCGACGTGGGTGCCGGGCGCGACCGGGAAGACATGGTCGTAGTAGGTGATCCGGTCGCCGTCGTCGGAGCGGACGAGGGCGAGCTCGTCCAGGCACTCGCCGAGCGGCGCGCCGAGCACGGGCACGAGCACCCTGCCGGGGTTGTCCGTGGTGTCCCAGTCGACGTCGAACCAGGTCGCGTGCGCACCGTCGCGCCCGTCGCGCAGCAGCCCCCACCAGGCGGCGTTCTGCGACTCCGGCTCGCTGACCGCCATGTGGTTCGGGACGACGTCCAGCAGGATGCCGAGCCCCGCGCCGCGGCACGCCTCGACCATTCGCGCGAAGGCCTTCTCCCCGCCGAGCTCGGCGTTGAGCCGCCCGTGGTCAACGACGTCGTAGCCGTGCGACGAGCCGGGCGCGGCTTGCAGGTAGGGCGAGCAGTAGAGGTGCGTCACGCCGAGCTCGGCCAGGTACGGCGCGATGGCGGCCGCGTCGTCGAAGCCGAACTCGGGGGTGAGCTGCACCCGGTAGGTGCTCACGGGGACGGGCCGGCCGGCGGCCGGCAGGTGCGGGAAGGGCACGGGCTAGAAGACCTTCTGCAGCACGAGCACGGAGCGGGCCTCGACCGGCACCGCCTCGCCGGTCTTCACCGACCGCGGGTCGGCGTCGTCCAGCATCGGGGCGGCCGTGTCGACGACGATCTGCCACCGCTCGCCTGCACCGATCTCCGGCAGGGCGAACGCGATCGACTCGGAGTGGCCGTTGAACAGCAGGAAGAAGGAGTCGTCGACGACGCGCTCGCCGCGGGCGTCGGGCTCGCGGATGCCCTCGCCGTTGAGGAAGACCGCGACCGACTTGGCGAAGCCGGAGTCCCAGTCGTCGTCGGACATCTCCTCCCCGGCTGGGGTGAACCAGCCGATGTCCTCCAGCGTGCTGCCCCGCACCACCCGGCCGGCGAAGTGCCGGCGCCGCCGGAAGACCGGGTGGTCGTGCCGGAGCTTCGCCAGCCGCGCGGTGAAGTCCGAGAGCACCTCGAAGTCGCGGGCGCGCTCCCAGTCGACCCAGGCGAGCTCGTTGTCCTGCGCGTAGACGTTGTTGTTGCCCCGCTGCGTGCGGCCCAGCTCGTCGCCGTGCAGCAGCATCGGCACGCCCTGGGAGAGGAACAGCGTGGTGAGGAAGTTGCGCTTCTGCTGCTCGCGCAGCGCGATGACCTCGAGGTCGTCGGTCTCGCCCTCGACCCCGCAGTTCCACGAGCGGTTGTGGCTCTCACCGTCGTTGCCGCCCTCGCCGTTGGCCTCGTTGTGCTTGTCGTTGTAGGAGACGAGGTCGTGCACGGTGAAGCCGTCATGCGCAGTGACGAAGTTGATGCTCGCAAAGGGTCGGCGCCCCTCGGACTCGTACAGGTCGGCCGAGCCGGTCAGCCGCGACGCGAACTCCGCGAGCGTCGCCTGCTCGCCCCGCCAGTAGTCGCGCACGGTGTCGCGGTACTTGCCGTTCCACTCGGTCCACAGCGGGGGGAACTGCCCGACGTTGTAGCCGCCCTCGCCGACGTCCCAGGGCTCCGCAATGAGCTTGGCCTGGCTGACCACCGGGTCCTGCTGGACCAGGTCGAAGAACGCCGACAGGCGGTCGACCTCGTGGAACTGCCGGGCCAGCGAGCTCGCCAGGTCGAAGCGGAAGCCGTCGACGTGCATCTCAGTGACCCAGTAGCGCAGCGAGTCCATGATCAGCTGCAGCACGTGCGGGTGGCGCATGAGCAGCGTGTTGCCGGTGCCCGTGGTGTCGTAGTAGTGCTCGAGGTCGCCGTCGACGAGCCGGTAGTACGCCGCGTTGTCGATGCCGCGGAACGACAGCGTCGGGCCCATGTGGTTGCCCTCGGCGGTGTGGTTGTAGACGACGTCGAGGATGACCTCCAGGCCCTCGGCGTGCAGCGCCTTCACCATCGCCTTGAACTCCTGCACCTGCTGGCCGCGCTGGCCGCCGGAGGAGTAGTCGTTGTGCGGGGCGAAGAAGCCGATGGTGTTGTAGCCCCAGTAGTTGCGCATGCCGCGGTCGGCCAGGTGGCTGTCGTGCACGAACTGGTGCACGGGCATGAGCTCGACGGCCGTGATGCCGTGCTTCTTGTAGTGCTCGATCATGACCGGGTGCGCGAGCGCCGCGTAGGAGCCGCGGACGTCCTCGGGGATCCCCGGGTGGGTCTGCGTGAGCCCCTTGACGTGCGCCTCGTAGACCACCGTCTCGTTGTACGGCGTCCGCGGGTGCCGGTCGTTGTCCCAGGCGAAGAACGGGCTGATGACGACGGACTTGCTCATGTGCGGCGCGGAGTCCTCGTCGTTGAACGAGTCCTCCTCCCCCCAGGTGTAGCTGAAGCACGGCTGGCCCCAGTCGATGTCGCCCTCGATCGCCTTGGCGTAGGGGTCGAGCAGCAGCTTGCTGGGGTTGCAGCGGTGCCCCGCGTGCGGGTCGTACGGGCCGTGCACCCGGTAGCCGTAGCGCTGGCCTGGGCCGACGTTGGGCAGGTAGCCGTGCCAGACGAACGCGTCGCGCTCGGGGAGCTCGACGCGGGTCTCGGTGCCGGCGTCGTCGAACAGGCACAACTCGACTCGCGACGCCACCTCGGAGAACAGCGCGAAGTTCGTGCCGGTGCCGTCGTACGTCGCGCCCAGCGGGTACGGCCCGCCCGGCCATACACGCGGGGACGGCGCCCGCACCGGTACGGTCCGCGCCGACGTCCTCGGCTGCGCGACGGTGCTCGCGGCCGTCGCCGCCGTCTTCGCGGCGCTGGCCGTCTTGTCGACGACCGTGTCCACGGCCCGGTCGACGGCCTCGTCGACCTTCTCCGCCGCCCGGTCGACGGCCCGCCCGACCGGCCTGTCGGGGCTGGTCACTGAGCCGCCGCCTCGCTGCCCAGGCTGTCGGCGTAGCGCAGGACGGCGCCCACGCCGGCCTGCGGGGCCTGCTCCATCTCCCCGGGCACGAGCTGCACGCCCGCGCCGGTGCCCACGGCGGCGCGGATGAGCACGTCGACGAGCGGACCCTCCTTCGGGTCCTCGACGCCGAGCTCAATGAGCTCCCGCCCCGTGGTGGCGATGACGGAGGGCTCGGGGCCGAACCAGAGCGTGCCGTGCTCCTCCGTGTCCGTCGTGATCAGCAGGGTCTCCACCTGCGCCTTGCGCAGCGCGTCGACGACGTCGGCGAGCCCGTCGCAGGCCCGCTTCTGCTGGCCCCGCTCCTGCGCGTACTCGGCGAGCAGGTCCAGGGTCGACTGGGCGACGTGCAGGGCGAGCAGGTCCGCCACGCGCTGCGGCACGAGCTCCTCGCTGCCGTCCTGGCCGCGACTGCCGGGCAGCTCGCGCCAGAGGGTCTGCTGCTCGGTCGGCAGGTGCTCGTGCACGAGCTGCAGCTCGCGCTGGTCGCCGACGCCGACCACGAGCTGGGCGCCGACCTGCGGGACCAGCTGGGCGACCGTCTCGGCGATGAGCTTGGCGTTCTTCTCCCAGCGGTCCTCCGCGCGGTGCTGGTAGCGGTGGTGGGCCCACCCGCCGACCTGCACCTTCTTGAGGTGCAGCTGCGTGCCCTTGACCGTGACCTCCTTCGCCACCTGCTCGGCGTCGAAGTAGGCCGCGACGTCGGCGCCCGTGCGGTCGGCCAGCACCACGACGTGCGGCACCCGGTTGGTCAGGTCCTCCACGAGCGGGCGGAGCCGGGGCAGCGCCGCGACCTCGACGACCGGCCGCCGCGGCGGGGCGACGAGCGAGACGGCGAGGCGCACCGTGCTGTCGGGCACCGTCGCGATCACCAGCCGGGCCGCACCCTGCGCGTGCTCCCCGCGCGCGGCGCCGACGGCCTCGACGGTGCGCGCGTCGACGCCCTCGCTCTCGAGCTCCTTGAGGACGTTCTTCCACTCGAGGTCGTACTTGTCGGCCGCCTGCTCGACGTCGCTCTCGCTGTCGACGAGCACCGTGACGAACGGGCCCTCGGCGGTGACGACGGGCGTGAGGTCGTGCAGGTCCACGAGGTCTCCCGGACTGGTAGCGGTGGGTCCTCGTCCTCCTACCGCGGGTGCCGCCCGTCTACGCCCCGTCGTCCGCGTCGTGAGCGCCGGCACGTCTGCCCGGAGGCTCGCCCGGCCCAGGGCTCCCGAGCACCGCGACGTAGATGAACGCCAACTCCTCCACCAGCGGCTCGACGGGGGGGCGCGGCTCCGGGTGCGACACCCAGTCGCCGAGCACCTCGTTGACGGCCCCCGCGAGCGCCAGCGCGAGGACGCGGCGCCGCTCGGGCTCGGCCCGCACCGCCCGCCGGACGACCTCCTGCTCCACGAGCTCGGCCATCCGGTTGAGCGTGAGCTGCCGGTGCCGGCGCACCTCGGGCAGGGCGTAGGCGGCGCGCAGCTCCCGATTGACGATCTGCGCACGCCGCGGGTCCTCGGTGAGGTGGCCGACGTACGCCGCGACGCCCGCACGCGTCCGGCCGAGGGGGTCCCCGCTGCCGCGCGTCACCGCGTCGCGGACCGCCTGCGCGGCGTCCTCCATCACGCTGTCGTAGACGGTCAGCAGGAGCTGCTCCCGGCTGGCGAACTCCTCGTAGAAGGAGCGGGTCGCGACGGACGCGGCCGAGCACAACCGCTCGATGCTCGTGCCGGCCCAGCCGTCCGTGCCGAACAGTTCCAGTCCCGCCGCGAGCAGGCGCGCGCGGCGGTCAGCCCGTCGCTCCGCCTCCGACCGCCCTCCGTACACACGTCCGCTGACCCCCACCCGGCTGACCGTATCGCGCGGACCTCGGTTGTGGGCCATTGATTCTCCTGGCGGACCGGTCACGGGCTCGGGCACCGGCTGCGGGCGGTGCTGGCAGCAGCACCACGACCCGCCGCGGCACTGCTCGTGCTCGCGGTCCCGGCACGGCTGGCAGATCACAGGATCAGTGTCGGGCGGGCGCGGGCCTCAGCCGGGAGCTCTCGGGCCGGCTGCGCTGCGCCCGCCCGACGGGGGACGAGGGAGGCGGCAGGCCCCACGGCGGAGCCTGCCGCCTGTCGGCTCAGACCTGCTGGAGCAGCTGCTCCATTTCCCGGATCTCGCGCTCCTGGTCGGCCTTGATGGTGCGCGCCAGCGCGACGGCGTCGCGGTACTCGCCCTCCGCGATCTCGGTGTCGGCCATCTCCACCGCGCCGCGGTGGTGCTCGAGCATCATCTCGAGGAACAGCTCCTCGGCGTGCGCCCCGCTGGCGGATTCCAGCTCGGCCATGTCCTCCTCGGACATGCCATCGACGGACGAGCCGGCCGCGCCGGCGCCGTGCCCGCCTCCGTGCGCGCCGGCGCCGGGCGCTCCGGCGCCGAAGGTCTGCAGCATCCGCTCGAGCTGGGCGATCTCCGGCTCCTGCGCCGCCTTGATCTCGCCGGCCAGCTCGCGGATCTCGCGGCGAGGGTCCTTGACCAGGATGAGGTCAGCCATGTCTACGGCGCTCTCGTGGTGCGGCTTCATGCCTTCGGCGAAGGTGATGTCGGCGGCGTTGAACGGCGTGTCGGGGGACACGGACCGGCTGGTCGACGGGGCGGCAGCGTGGTCGCCGCTCCCGGTGCTGGCGTGCTCGCCGCCGCCGCCGCAGGCGGTCAGAGCGAGCAGACCGGCCAGCACGGCCGCGGGCAGGGTGGTGCGTGGGATGTTCATGGGTGTTCTCTTCCTGGTCAGGTCCGGACGGAGGCGTACACGTCGTGCGCGCTGCGGGCGCCGTACGGCCTACGTCCCGGCTGACGCAGAGCCCGGCGACGAGGTCCGGCGGACGGAGCCGCAGCGGTAAGCCGGCTCGTGTGGTCGGCTGCTCCGGCAGGGCGACGGCGCCGGAGGGTCGATGCGGGTGCTGGGCGAGCAGGCCCACCAGGCCGGCGAGGCCCAGCGTGAGCACCGCCAGGCACAGCAGTGCGACGTCGTGTTGCTGGCAGCCGTCGCACGGCGCGGGCTCCAGCGCGGCAGCCGTGCCCAGCGGGTCGACGGCGACGAGAGTGGGCTCATTCAGCGCCGGGAGCTGGTGGCGGACGTCCCCGCTGGTGCTGGTCAGGTACCGGTGGGCCGACCCAGCGTGTCGGTGTCCGGCCGGCACGACGGCCTCGACCCGGGCTGCCGTGCCTCCGCCGGTCTGGTGGCCGCTGCCCAGCCCGTGCATGGCGAGCAGGCCGAGCAGCAGCGCCAGGAGCCCGAGCACTCGGGCGCCCTGCTGGCTCGACCTGCTCACGATGCTGCTGCTCCCGCCTCGTCTGCTGGGCCGTCTGCCGTCGGTGCTGGTAGTGCTCGCCTTGCTCGCTTCGGCTGGTACCCGCGTCGGCTGGTCGCGCCCGCTTCTGCGAGGGCCGTCCTGCCGCAACGGACCAACGAGCAGCCGGCGCCTGGTGTGCCCGCTCGATCGGCCGAGCACCTGGCCCTCGGGACGGCGGCGGCGGGGCCCGCACTGGTGACCGGGACAGAGCCGCGCCAGCGGGTCTTGCACGAGACGCCTGGCGGATTCAGCCCGTGTCGGAGGCGGCGTTGGAGCGGCGCTTGGTCCGGTACATCTGCTGGTCGGCGTGGCGCAGGAGCGCGGCGGCGTCGGCCAACAGCTCGTGGTCGGCGTCCCGAGACCCGACGCCGCCCTCGTCCGGGCTCGACGAGGTGGTGGTCGTGCGCGCGCCGGTGGAAGGACTGCTCTGGGTGCTGATGCCGACGGCTGCGGTCAGCTGGACGGTGACGTGCTCGGACAGCCGGAACGGCAGGGCGGCTGCAGCCTCGAGGCGGTCGGCGACGCGGCCGGCCTGCTCGGAGTCGGTGTCGGGGCACAGGACTGCGAACTCGTCGCCACCGAGCCGTGCGGCGGTGTCCCGCGGTCGCAGCAGCCCGGTCAACCGCTCTGCGAACTGGCGCAGGACCTGGTCGCCGACGTCGTGCCCGTGTGTGTCGTTGACCGCCTTGAAGCCGTTGAGGTTCAGGAACAGCAGCGAGGTGACGCCAGGGCTGCGGCGGGCGGCCGCGAGGCGTGTGCCGTGCGGTCCAGCAGCAGCGTGCGGTTGGGCAGCCCGGTCAGCGGGTCGTGCAGCGCCCGGTGAGTGAGCTCGGCTTCCAGCGCCATGCGGTCGCTGATGTCCTCCACGTGCACGATCAGGTGCGTCGGGTGACCCGGTCGGTCCGGCACCCGCGAAGTGCTGACCAGCACCAAGAGCACGGTGCCGTCCGGACGGAGGAACCGGCACTGGTGGCGCAGCACCTGCGCCCCACCTTGTGCACGCGCTGGCAGGCCGACCGGTTGCGCGCCGCGGTCCGCCCCGAGGACACACCCGCTCGGCTCGGTGGGGACGAGTTCGCGGTGCTGGTGGAGTCGGCGCTGACTGAGGAGCACCTGCTCGACCTGGCCCGACGCGTGCTCGGCGAGCTCACCGCGGCCGTCCAGCTCGACGGACACACGCTCCTCCCCTGCGCCAGCATCGGCGTGGCCGCCGGCCACGGCACCACGGCCGACACGGTGCTGCGCAACGCCGACGTGGCGATGTACATCGCCAAGCAACAGGGCAAGGGCACCGTCGCCCTGTTCCACCCCGACATGCACGTCGAGCTCATCGACCAACTGGAGCTCAAGAGCGACCTGTCCGGCGCCCTGGGCGACGACCAGCTCGTCGTGCACTACCAGCCTCTGGTGGACCTCGACACCGGTCGCACAGCCGGCGTGGAAGCGCTGCTGCGGTGGCATCACCCCGACCGCGGGTCGATTCCACCAGCCCAGTTCATCCCGCTCGCCGAGGAGACGGGACTGATCGTGCCGATCGGTCGCTGGGTGCTCGAGCAGACCTGCGCCCAGGTCCGCACCTGGCAACTCGCCCACCCGGCCAGATGCACGGCTGTACGCCAGCGTGAACCTCTCCGTGCGCCAGCTGCGCGAGCCCGGGCTCGTCGACGACGTCACCAGGATCCTCGATGAGATCGGGCTCGCACCGCAGACCCTGACTCTGGAGAACACCGAGAGCGTGCTGCTCAAGCACCGCCAGCTGGGTCCGGTGCTCCAGCAGCTCCGCGCCCTCGGAGTCCGCCTGGCCATCGACGACTTCGACACTGGCTACAGCTCGCTGGGCAACCTCCAGCAGTTCGCGGGTCGCCGGAGGGATCGAGGAGCAGGACTAGGTCAGCATCCTGCGGGCGCTCGGCTGCACCACCGGCCAGGGCTTCCACCTCGCCCGACCCATGCCCCCCGACGATCTCGAGACGCTGCTCGCGCGATCCAGCCCGACCTCACACGAACCACCGCCAGCCTGAGGCGTCCGGGCAGTCATGTGCCTCCTGGGGGCTGCACGGCAGCCGTCCCGTGAGTGGACCTCGAGTGCTCACGGTGCTCACCGGGGTTGGTGCGGGCTGCCCGGAGCGTCGCCGGGGCAGGACAGCGACGCGCGGGCAGCGGACGAGCGCCCTCGTAGGTGCAGAGATGAGCACGCCTGGTGACGGCAGACGGTCCAGCAAAGCGTCGACGAGGCAGGTTTGTCGCCTGGCCGGCCGTGCAGGGGGGTTCCCTCGTGCAGGACCTGCGGCCCCTGCACGAGAGGGGGGTGGACCTGTGACCAGACCTCTCGCGGTGGACGATACAGGACTTGAACCTGTGACCTCTTCCGTGTCAAGGAAGGACGCAGGGTCCGCAAGTGGTCATTGCTGTGCATCTACGCAGGTCAAACGCCATGCTCGGTCCGGGTGCGGCTCCTCGTGTCCGCCGGTGTGCGGGTCCTGTGGCTACCAGTTTGGCTCCCGCTTGGATTCTCGGATGTAGATCAACCGATGTCAGAGGCGCTCAACGTGCTAGACGACGTGCCGCACATCGCCTTCGCCGTCGCGGCGGGGCAGCTCCTGTCGGGCGGGCTGTCGCTGGCACCGCGTGCCGGCCGGGCTGACCCGCCGGGTGCAGGTGCCCACCGAGCCGCCGAGCTGCAGCCG
>JALYMN010000552.1 GCA_030773675.1 Actinomycetota bacterium | reverse complement strand
CGAGCGCCGAGCCGACGACCACGCCGTCGGCGAACCGCGCCACCTCGGCGGCCTGCTCGCCGGTGCTGACGCCGAGCCCGACGGCGACCGGGAGGTCGGTCTGGGCGCGCACCCGCCGCACGAGCTCCTCGGCGCGGCTGCCGACCTCGCCGCGGGCGCCGGTGACCCCCATGACCGCGGCGGCGTAGACGAAGCCGCGGTTGGTGCGCCCGACGGCGGCGATCCGCTCGTCGCTGCTGCTCGGCGCGACGAGGAACACCGGGTCCAGACCGTGCTCTCGGGTCGCCGCGAGCCACTCCGGGGCCTCCTCCGGGATGAGGTCGGGCGTGATCGCCCCGACCCCGCCGGCCGCCCGGAGGTCGCGCGCCCAGCGGTCGAAGCCGTAGCGGTGGACGGGGTTCCAGTAGCCCATGACGAGCGTCGGCGCGCCGGTCTCGGCGACGGCGGACACCGTGCGCAGGACGTCGGCGGTGCGCGTGCCCTGCTCCAGCGCGACCTGGTGGGCCTGCTGGATGACCGGCCCCTCCATGAGCGGGTCGCTGTAGGGCATGCCGACCTCGACGGCGTCGACCCCGCCCTCGACCATCGCCCGCAGACCCGCCACGGCGCCGTCGTACGTCGGGAAGCCGGCCGGCAGGTAGCCGATGAGCGCGGCCCTGTCCTCGGCGCGGCAGCGCGCGAACAGCGCGTCGAGCGCGCTCGTCGCCGGCGCGGTCGCCGCGGTCACCAGCCCTCCCCGGAGCCGGTGCCCGCGGCCTCGTCGTCGGCGGCCTTGACCAGCTCGGCCTCGGCGATCTCCTCCGCGCTGGTGAGGCCGAACCAGCGGGCGGCGGTGTCGACGTCCTTGTCGCCCCGCCCGCTGGTGTTGATGACGACGACGAGGTCCTCGGAACGGCGCCCGGCCGCGACCTGCGCGCGGCCCCAGTCGCAGGCGCCGGCGAAGGCGTGGGCGGTCTCGATCGCGCAGAGGACGCCCTCGCTCTTCGCGAGCTTCTCCAGCGCCTGCATGGCCCAGGCGTCGGCGACGGCGGTGTAGGTCGCCCGCCCGCTGTCGCGCAGGAAGGAGTGCTCGGGACCGACCCCCGGGTAGTCCAGGCCGGCGCTGATCGAGTGGGTGTCGAGCGTCTGCCCGTCGTCGTCCTGCATGAGGTAGGAGCGCGAGCCGTGCAGGACGCCGGGGCTGCCGGCGGTCAGCGGCGCGGCGTGCCGGCCGGTCTCGACCCCGTCGCCGCCGGCCTCGATGCCGACGAGGGCGACCGCCTCGTCCGGGAGAAAGGCGGAGAAGGCGCCCATCGCGTTGCTGCCGCCACCGACGCAGGCGACGACGGCGTCCGGGAGCCGGCCGACGAGGTCGAGGCACTGCTGCCGGGCCTCGACGCCGATGACCCGCTGGAAGTCGCGGACCAGCATCGGGAAGGGGTGCGGCCCGGCGACCGAGCCGATGCAGTAGTGCGTCGTCTCAACGCTAGCGACCCAGTCGCGCATCGCCTCGTTCATGGCGTCCTTGAGCGTGCGCGTGCCGGTCCTCACAGGCACCACCTCGGCGCCGAGCAGGCGCATCCGGGCGACGTTGAGGGCCTGCCGCCGGGTGTCCTCCTCACCCATGTAGACGGTGCAGTCGAACCCGAACAGCGCGCAGGCGGTCGCGGTGGCCACGCCGTGCTGACCGGCGCCGGTCTCGGCGATCACCCGGCGCTTGCCCATCCTCTGGGTGAGCAGCGCCTGCCCCAGCACGTTGTTAATCTTGTGGCTGCCGGTGTGGGCGAGGTCCTCGCGCTTGAGCAGGATCCGCGCGCCGCCGGCGTGCTCCGACAGGCGGCGGGCGTCGGTCAGCGGGGTGGGTCGCCCGGCGTACGTGCGCTGCAGCCGGTCGAGCTCGGCGAGGAACTCCGGGTCGCGCTGCGCCTGCGCGTGCGCGGCCGTGAGCTCGTCGAGGGCGGCGATCAGCGCCTCGGGGACGAAGCGGCCGCCGTACGGGCCGAAGTGGCCGGAGGCGTCGGGCAGCGGCCCGGTCGCGGTGCTCGGGCTGGAGGTCGGGCTCGAGGTCGGCGTCACGAGGGCACTCCGGGTCGGGCGTTGCCGGCGGCCGTGCGGCCGGCGGCGACGAGGGCGGCGACGGCCGAGCGGGGGCTCGTCCCAGGTCCTGCGGCGGTGACGACGCCCTCGCCGACGAGGACCGCGTCGGCGCCGCCGGCGGCGTAGGCGAGCACGTCCTCCGATCCCCTGACGCCGGACTCGGCCACCCGGACGGCGGCGTCGCCGACCGCGGCGAACACCCGGCCGGGCACGCTGCGGTCGACCTCGAGCGTGCGCAGGTCGCGGGCGTTGACGCCGAGCACCCGGGCGCCGGCCTCGAGCGCCCGCACCGCCTCGGCCTCGTCGTGCGCCTCCACGAGCGCGGTCATGCCGAGCCGCTCGACGTGCTCGAGCAGCGCGCGCAGGGCGTCGTGAGTCAGGGCGGCGACGATGAGCAGGACGACGTCGGCGCCGTGCGCGCGGGCCTCCTCGACCTGGTAGCCGTCGACGACGAAGTCCTTGCGCAGCAGAGGCAGGTCGACCCGGGCCCGGACGGCGTCGAGGTCGGCGAGGCTGCCGCCGAACAAGCGCTGCTCGGTGAGCACGCTGATCCAGCTCGCCCCGCCGTCGGCGTAGTCGGCGGCCAGCGCCGCGGGGTCGGCGACGGCCGCGAGCGCGCCCTTGCTCGGGCTGGCCCGCTTCACCTCGGCGATGACGGCGACGCCGGGGCCGCGCAGCGCGGCGG
>JALYMN010000551.1 GCA_030773675.1 Actinomycetota bacterium | reverse complement strand
AGCATCGCCCGTTCATCGGCGGTCACGGCTCTCCCGACGCTCGCGCCCACCCGAGCGGTCGACGCGACTGCACTGTACGACTCGGAACCAGACTCGTTGCCGGCGAGTTGGACGGTCAAGGGCTGCTGGTGCGCCGTCCGTAAGCGCTCGTTCCGCCTCGTCAGTGGAGCGCAGGTTGGTGGTGGCGGGCTACCCGCCGATGTGAGACTTCGGCCATGGCCTGACTGGGGCGCGCGCACAGGCGCTGGCGGCGCTGCTGACCGTAGGTGGTATGTCCGTGACCGACGCCCGTCCGCCCGCGCCGCGGCTGGAGACGCTGCCGTCGGAGATGCGCGCCGACGTGCTCGACCTGTACCGGTCGCTCGGCGGGCGCCTCGAGCGGCCGGCGCTGCGGCCCGGCGCATGGGACCTGGCGCTGGCGGGCGGCGACGTGGTCGAACTCGACGAGGAGTTGCACTTCAACCAGTACCGCGCCCAGACGCTCGAGTGGTCCTGGTCCCGGCGTCTGCCATAGCGCGACGCCTACCTGGCCATGTGCCGGGCCCACGAGCCGGGGTGCGTCAGCGCCGGGTCGTGGGGCAAGCGCTGGACGAACCCGTCGTGCGAAGTGATGTTCGGACCGCCGGGGCCCGCCGGCGACTTGGAGCCGTCCGGCGGCGCGCCCCGCTGGAAGCAGCGCGCCCTCTACGACGCCATCAAGGACGCGCACGCAGCTGCGAGGACCGGCCCGAGGCTGATCCGGCTGGCGGTGCACGACGCGTCGGGCTTGGTGGTGACGAAACTGCTTGCCGCGCCGGACTGGTCCTTTGACCAGTCGGCTTGCCGGTTCCGGCTACACCGCGGCGCCGTCCGACATAGGTTTCGGGCCAGGTGCAATAGCACCACCCGGACCAGTTGGCCTAGCCCGGCCGAAGACTGCCACACGGAGGCAGGATGCGTTCCCTACGAACCGCGCTCGGCGCCACCGCAGCGCTCCTCCTGGCCGTGGGCGCGGTGCTCGCGCCACCGGCCCTCGCCCACCCCGACGAGGCGACCACCGACGGCCCCGTCTCGGGGGAGCAACTCTTCCACGACGACGAGCAGCACGGCGCCGGCGACGGGCACCTCCCCGCCTCGAGCAAGGGTGTCAGCCTGATCGGGAAGATCGACAACCTGACGACGGTCGACGGCGGCATCAGCGACGTCGCCGGCTTCGGCTCCTACGCCTACCTTGGCGCCTTCCACCCGGAGTGCACCGGGCGCAACCCCGGCAGCCAGGGCGGCGGGGTGCACGTCGTGGACGTCAAGGACCCCGAGAACCCGGTTAAGGTCGCCTTCATCCCGGCGCACCCGAACAGCTACGTCGGCGAGGGCGTGCACGTCTTCCGCATGGCGACCAAGCACTTCACCGGCGACGTCCTCGTGCACAACAACGAGACCTGCGATGCGAGCAAGCCCGCGCCCAGCGGCGCCTCGATGTGGGACGTCACCGACCCGCGCAACCCGAAGCCGCTGAGCCTTCACTTCGGCGACGCCACGCCCAAGATCAACAACCAGGAGTTCCACACCACGCACTCGGTGCAGGGCTGGTCGGTGGGTGGCCGGGCGTTCGTCGCGCTGCAGGACAACCAGGAGCTCAAGGACGTCGACATCGTCGAGGTCACCGACCCGCGCAACCCGGTGTTTCTCGCCGAGCAGGGCCTGGAGGAATGGCCCGGCGCGTACGGCTCCTACGCGAACGGCGAGACGGTCAACCACCACGACATGCAGGTCCAGCAGATCGGCGGCAAGTGGTACATGGCCGTCTCCTACTGGGACGCCGGCCAGGTGCTGCTCGACGTGACCGACCCGGCGAAGCCGGTGTTTGTCACCGACTCCGACTACGGCTCTCCCGACCCGGAGACTGGCTTCCAGATCGCGGAGGGCAACTCCCACCAGTCGTACTGGAGCTCCGACGGCAAGTACCTGCTGTCCACCGACGAGGACTTCTCCTCCTCCCGCACTCTGTTCCGGATCACGTCCGGCGACAACGCGAGCGCCTACAGCGCCGGCTCCTTCGGCTGGACCCCGCCGCTGCCCGAGGGCGGGCTCACCGGCACGACGGTGTACGGCGGCAGCGGCTGCGAGGAAGACGTCGACAAGAACGGCGTGAGCGACCGCGCCGAGGTCCCCTCCGCAGAGAAGACGGGTGCCGACATCGTCGTGTTCACCCGCGGGACCTGCTTCTTCTCAAAGAAGACGGAGTCCGGGCAGCTGGCGGGCTACAAGGGCGTGATCGTCGCCCAGAGCCACGGCGGAACGCGCAACGGACTGCTCCCTGACGCCTTCATCTGCGGTTCCCAGGGCCACGCGTACACGCCGACCATCCCCGGCATCTGCATCGGCCACCGCGCCGCGCACCTGCTGTTCTCGGACGAGCCGGCCTACATCGGGCCGGACATCGCCCCGGGCGGGGACATGCCCGCGATCGGCACCCTCGGGGCGCCGGTGTCGGCCAAGAACACCTTCGACGGCTGGGGCTATGTCCACCAGCACGACGGGCTCACGCTCGCCGAGCAGGACACCTACGCGGTGCCCGAGGCGCTGGACCCGGCTCACGCCAGCGGCTCCGGCAATCTGACGGTGCACGAGGTCAAGACCGACCCCCGGCAGGGCAAGTACCTCGCCTACGCCTCCTGGTACGACGC
This sequence comes from Actinomycetota bacterium, assembly GCA_030773675.1. The sequence continues at coordinate 984 of JALYMN010000551.1, read as the reverse complement.
CGGACTGCGGGTGCTGAAGTTCGGTCCGGGTGGCATCACGGAGGTCGGCCACCACATCGCAGGGGGCGGCAACGACTTCTGGGGCGTCTTCCCGCTCATGCAGGGCAAGGCGGCCGCGGCCACGAACGCCCGCCCGCTGCTGCTGATGAGCGACCGCGACAGCGGACTGTGGATCTTCCGCTACACCGGTCGGGAGTAGCTCAGGAACTGCTGCACGGACGGAGGGGCGCTGCTGCGGCAGCGCCCCTCCGGCGTTGAGGGCCCCGGGACGCGGACCGGCTCAGCGGATGCAGGCGGCGTCGGCGGCGGTGCGCCCCCGCGGTCGGAAGCGTGTCGCGTTCAGGAGCCCCCAGGCCGTGTCCCGTGTCCCACGACGGCGGCGTGAAAGATCCGGTCTAGCTGTCGAGGAGACGTTAAATGCGGCGCAGCGCAGTTGGGCTTAGCCGCCGCTGATCGGTCTCCAGGCGGGCGACGGTTGATTCGGTCATTCCCAGGTAGCGTGCCAGCTCGGGCCTGGGTCATGCCTGCCAGCAGGCGCAGGGCTCGGACGGACGCGCGCGACCCGCTGCGCAGGGTCCGTCAGCCGCTCGTCGGAGCTGCAACAGGTCATCGACGACCTCCAAGCTGAGCTCGCGCAGCGGCAACGCCAGAGGGCGCCGGCAGCACAGGTCAAAGCCGCGGAGGAAGCGCTACAGGACGCGCTGACCATCCATAGCCGCGCTACGCGCTGAGCGGGTGCCGCCAGAGCTCGCCCTGGCGGCCCCCTCAGCTACGGGGCGGTCGGGCGTTCTGTCCTCGGCGCTGGCGGCCTCTCACGCGGCCGGTAGACCGGCACTGGGAGCTCCGGCAGTGCCTGGTCGACGACGGCCTGCCTGCCTATACGATCACCGGACCTGACGCCGCCCGCCGCGCGACCTCCACTCCCGGTCCTCCTGCCCGGGGCCGGTCACCTCCCGGTGCGGCAGCCGTCGGCGAGCACGGCTC